>VGJG01000144.1 GCA_016867615.1 Candidatus Aminicenantota bacterium
TCGACGCGCCCACGGAAGCGGAGCTCGAACGCCTGTCGTTGGCCGTGGCCGAGGTCGGCCTCGCCCAGGGAGCCGAGGATGTCTACGTCGCCGACACGGCGGCCAAGCAGGCCCGGATCCTCGAAATCCGGAGCAAGATCTACGAGGCCATCAAGCCGGAGACGCACGAAATCCTCGACGTCTCCCTGCCCCTTTCCCAAATCGCCGGTCACGTGAAATTCGTCCAGGAGGTTTCGCGGAAGCGTGGGCTGTGGCTTCCGACTTTCGGCCACGCCGGCGACGGCAACGTCCACACCCACCTCATGAGGTCCAGCTTCGAGGCCGGCCGCCCTGTCCCGATGACCGGGGCCGTTCCCCTGGAGCTGTTCGATGAGGTCAGGGACGAAATCTACCGTGACGCGAAATCGCGGGGGGGGGTCGTGAGCGGGGAGCACGGCATCGGGCTGGTGAAGAAGAGATTTCTGGCCTTCAGCCTGGGCGAGCGCCAGGTGGACTTGATGCGCGGCATTAAAAGAATTTTCGACCCGGCCGGCATCCTGAACCCGGGCAAAGTATTCGACCCTTAACGCCTTTGTCCTCCCCGTTAAGCTTGCTGAGGGAGACCTGGCCGCCGCAATCCAGAGCGGCGTCGAGCCGCCGCATCCAAAGCGGTCTCATGCGACCGCACTCCAAAGCTCCCGGCCGCTTGAAGCGCATGTGCTTGTTTTCAAGGCAAAATCCCGCCCCCTGAGAGTTCAGGGGGCAAGGGGCGATTCCGGCGTCTCAACCCGGATCGGCGATAACATCAGAAAAAAAACTTGCCGAGGCCGGCTGACCCCAACAAAATGGAAGAAAGCCAACCACATAAAACGGAAGAGAGCCGGACGCCATCATACCCGACCGGCCCGCAGAGAATGCCGTTTGATTTAGCGGGTGTTCTGGGGGAAAATATTGCCTTCGGTAGGTTCAACGCCGCTGTTCGGGGAGGTCGACATGAGACGAAGACAAGGACTTGGATTTAAAGGCTGTCTTGCGGGGCTCGCCCTGCTCTCCCTGGCCGCGGCCGGGGCTCAGGAGCGCGCCGCGAGCCCGGCCGTCAGGGAAAAACCGTTCACCGAAGCCCTGCTCTCGAGCCTGGAGTGGCGGAACATCGGACCGGCGATCATGGTCGGCCGCGTTACGGACGTCGAGGGCGTTCCAGGCGACCCGGCCGTGGTGTATGTCGGGACCGCTTCGGGAGGGGTGTGGAAGACCGTGGACGGCGGGGTGAGATGGAAGCCGATTTTCGACGGCATCGGCATCCCCAGCATCGGCGACATCGCCCTCGAACCCGGCAACCCTGAGGTCGTCTACGTCGGAACGGGCGAGGCCAACCCCCGGAACAGCATTTCCGTGGGAGGAGGGGTATTCAAATCCACGGACGGGGGCGCCACCTGGACCTCCATCGGCCTTCAGGACACGCGGCACATCTCCCGCATCGTCATCGACCCCCGCCGCCCGAACGTCGTCTTCGTCGGAGCCCTGGGCAACATCTTCGGTCCGAACAAGGACCGGGGCGTTTTTCGCTCCGAAGACGGGGGGCGGACCTGGGAGAAAACGCTGTACACCGACGACCGTCACGGAGTGGCCGACCTGGAGATCGACCCCCGCAACCCCAACATCCTCTACGCCGCCCTGTGGAGGTTCGAGCGCAAGCCCTGGACCTTCATCAGCGGCGGGGAGGAGGGAGGGCTGTTCAAGTCCGTGGACGGCGGGCGGACGTGGAAGAAGCTCACCCGCGGCCTGCCCCGGCTCGTGGGCCGCATTGGGGTCAAGGCCGCACCCTCGAACCCGTCCGTCGTCTACGCCATGACCGAGTCCCCCGAGGGAACCCTCTTCCGTTCCGACGACAGGGGGGAGACGTTCCGCCTCGTGTCCAGCGACCGCCGCCTCGTCTCCCGGGGGTTCTACTATACCGACCTGCGCGTCGACCCCGCCGAGGAGAACCGCGTTTATGCCGTGGCCTCCCAGCTTTTCGTCTCGATCGACGGCGGGAAATCCTTCCGCCGCTTATCCCGGTCGACCCATGTGGACTTCCACGCCCTGTGGATCGACCCCCGCAATGCCGCGCGCCTCTGGCAGGGTCAGGACGGAGGCATCGCCGTCTCCCAGGACAGGGGGGAGAGCTGGAGCTATGTCAACAACCTGTGCGTCAGTCAGTTTTACCAGGTGTTCGCCGACAACCGGGAGCCTTTTTACCATGTCGGCGGAGGCCTCCAGGACAACGGCACCTGGTACGCCCCCTCCCGGACTCGGGACACCTTCGGCATCCTGAACGACGACTGGCGGATGATCAGCTTCGGCGACGGATTCCACGGCATCGTCCATCCCGAGAACCCCGACCTGTTCCTGACCGAATCCCAGGGGGGCAGCATCTACCGCACCGACATGAAGACCGGCGAGCAGCAGGCCGTAAGCCCCCAGATGAGGCGCAGCGACGGCGGGCCCGCCTCGCTGCTTCCCCTCCGCTTCAACTGGAACGCGCCCCTGACGGCCTCTCCCTTCGACGGCAAGACGGTCTACCTCGGGGCGAATGCCGTCCTCCGGTCCCAGGATTTCGGCTTGACCTGGAGGGCCATCAGCCCCGACCTGACCACCGACGACAAGGAGAAGCAGAAGTCGGCGGGCGGGCCGGCCTGGCCGGAGAACACCACGGCCGAGTTCCATTGCACGATCATCAGCCTCAAGGAGTCGCCCTCTCAGAGGGGACTGCTGTGGGCGGGCACGGACGACGGACAGCTCCACGTCACGGCCGACGGCGGGAGGGTCTGGCAGAACGTCGTCAAGAACGTGCCCGGCATCCCGCCCCTCTCCCCGGTGTCCGCGGTCGAGCCCTCCTGGACCGAGGCCGGCACGGCTTACTGCGCCTTCGACAGGCATATGCTCAACGACCTTCGGCCCTACGTGTACAAGACCAGGGACCTGGGCAAGACCTGGACGAACATCACCGGCAACCTGCCCGAGAGGGCTCATGTCTGGACGCTCAAGGAGGACCTGGAGAACCCGGCCATCCTTTATGCCGGAACGGAGATCGGGCTGTTCGTGTCCTTCACCGGCGGGACGGACTGGGTGAGGCTTCACGGCCGGAACCTGCCCGTGGTGCCCGTACATGACATCCTTATTCATCTGCGCGACAACGACCTCATTCTGGGCACACACGGCAGGGGGATATGGATCCTGGACGACATCACCCCCCTTCAGCAACTGGCCGCGTCCCTGCTTGAAAAGCCGGCCTCGCTCTTCGACCTCAGGCCCGCCCTGCGCTTCAGCCAGAAGGCCACGCGCTACGGGGTGGGAGACGGCTTGTTTCAAGGCCCGAATCCGCCCTACGGCGCGCTGGTCACCTACTATCTCAAAGACAAGCCCGCCGCCGGCCAGGACCTGAAGCTCGACGTTCTGGACGGAGCGACCGGCAGGGTCGTCCGGACGCTGAGCGTCCTCCCGACCGAGTCCGGTCTCAACCGGGTCGCTTGGGACCTGAGGGGCGAGCCCCCGCGGCCGAGGAGGGATGCGGAGGCCGAGGAGAGCGATTTTTCCCGCAGCCCCCGGGGCGTCCAGGTCCTGCCGGGTTCCTACCGCCTGCGCCTGAGCCTGGGGCAGTTCAACAGCGAAAAACCCCTCGAAGTCAAGCTCGACCCGACGGTCAACATTTCCCGGGACGATTTGAGGGCGCAGCAGAAAGCGGGCCTCAAGCTCGTGGAAATGCTCTCCGTGTCCAACGACGCGCTGAGGGCTTTGGACGGTCTCGAGAGCCAGGTCGAGGAACGGAAGTCCACGATGCAGAAGCTCGGAAAGAACGTCAAGGACGCAACGGTCAAAGCCGTCCATGCCCACCTGGAGATCATCCGCGAGCTTCAGGGCAGGCTGGCCCGTCCCGCTGACGGGGGGGCCGCCTCTTCCGGCTCCAGGCTGACGAACAGGCTTTCCTCGCTATTCAACGCCCTCGAGGGCGCCCAGGCCGCGCCCACGGCGGCCCAGGCGGCCTATCTCCATGAGCTGACCATGGAGTTCCGGGAAGCCCTGGGGGCGGTGAACGCCTATCTTTCCGACAGGGCCGAGAAGCTGAACGCCGCGCTGTCCGACAGCCGCCTCCCGGGGGTCCTCGTGCCGGAGCCGCTCAAGCTTCCCGACCTCGAAAAACTGTGAACGTCCTGGTCATCGGCGGCGCCCGTTTTCTGGGCTGGCATACCGTCCGGCGGCTGCTCCGGGCGGGTCACGAGGTGACGCTCTTCAACCGGGGAGTGACGCCCGACGATTTCGGCGGCGACGTGCGGCGCCTCCGCGGCGACCGGCGGGACGGAAAGGCCTTCGCCTCCCTGGCCGGAGCCCGGGATTGGGGGGCCGTCGTCGACCTCGTCGCTTATAACGCCCAGGACTCCCGCTCGGCCGTGGAAGCGCTCCGAGGACGGGCGGGACACTTCATTCACATCAGCACCGGTGCGGTCTACCTCGTCACGCGGGATTATCCCTGCCCACTGAGGGAGGAGGATTATGAGCAGGAGGTGACGCCCCGTCCGGAGGGCGACGACCGCATGTGGGTCTACGGCACGGAGAAGCGGGACGGAGAGGACGTCCTGGCCGAGGCGCACGCCCGGGACGGCTTTCCCTTCACCTCCCTGAGGCTGCCCATCGTCATCGGCGAGCGGGATTATACCCTGCGCGCTTTCTCCTATTTCCTGCGCGCCGGAGACGGGAAGCCCGTCCTCCTTCCCGACGGCGGCCTGTGCCCCTCGACCCACGTTTATGCCGGGGACGTGGCCGCGGCCGTCGCGGCCAACCTGGGGAATCCGGCCGCTTTCGGCCGGGCCTACAACCTGGCGCAGGGCGAGGCCGTGACCGTCAGGGAATTCGTCCTGAAAGCGGCGGCCGTCCTGGGGACGAAGCCCGAAATCGTGGACGTTCCGAAGGCCGTGCTGGACCGGCAGGGCTGGGGGCGGGGTTTTTCGCCTTTCTCCGTCCGGAGACCCTTCATCCTGTCCATCGAGCGGGCCGCCCGCGAATTGGGTTTTGTCCCCTCGCCGTTCGAGGATTGGCTGGCGGCGACCGTTCTCTGGTTCCGCGACGAGTATCGCGGTTCCGTACCGGACAATTACCTTCGGCGCGGCGAGGAAGAGGCGCTGGCCGAGAAATTCAACGAGTGGCTCTCGCGGTTCTGAACGATTTCGTTCTCTCAACGGCCGGGACGCCCTCAGGTAACGGCTCTTTGAGCGGGCGCCTTTCGCGTTCGGCGGCGGCTTGACTTTTCCTCCGGATTTCCATAAAATCCCGCTCATTCCAGGGAAAATCATTGGGCCCCAAGTTGAGACTGAAGAAGCCAACGAAGGCCCGATTTTAGATAAAAAATTAAGGAGGAATCATGAAGAAGATTTTGGCAATCGCGGGCATGTCTCTCCTCGTTCTTTCGGTCGCTCAGGCCAGCATCCTGACCAACACCAATCAAAGCGCGGAGTACATGAGGATGCTGTCCCGGAACGCCTCCCAGGAAATCGACGCCGTT
>VGJG01000145.1 GCA_016867615.1 Candidatus Aminicenantota bacterium
TGGCCGTCCTGGCCCGGCTCGAGCTCGAGCAGGAGTACTGCCTTTATAACCTCGGTCTTTATCACCAGTCCACGGGAAACTTCCCCGCCGCCCTGGACCACTTCTCCCGTGCCTATGACCTCGCCGTCCGACTGGGAGACGCGTCCGAGCAGTCCTCCTGCCTCCTCAGCCTGGGAGCCGTCCATCTCGAGATCGGCAATTTCGACCGGGCGGCCGAGAAGCTCGAAGCGGCTCTGGCGATCGACGAGAAGCTCGGGGACGCCGGCCGGGTCGCCCAGGCCCTCAACAACCTGGGCATCATCCACCGCAAGAAGGGCTACGCCTCCGGCGACCGGGCGGATTACGAACGGGCCCTGGTCTTCTACCGGGAAGCGTTGGGCCACGCCGAGCGTTCGGGGAACAAGAAGGACGAGCTCAAGGTCTTGAACAACATCGGCTCCCTCCTCACCGACCTCGACCGGGACCTCGAGGCCCTCGATTATTTCAAAAGGGCCCTGGCCGAGGCGGAGCGATACGCCGTCAACGATCTGGTCGTCATCTGCCTGACCAACCTGGGCATCGTGAGCTCCAAGCTGGGCAACCACGAAGCGTCCATCCGCTACTACCGGCGCTCGATCGACATGGGCCTCCGCTACAACAGGGTCTTCCTCTGGGACGCCTACCTGGAGATCGCCAACAGCTACAAGAAGCAGGGGATGCGGGAGGAAGCGCTCAGGAATTACCGAACGGCCGTGGCCGTCATCGAGGACCTGCGCTCCAAAATCGACCTGGAAGAATACCGGGCCGCCTACCTGGGGTCGGATAAAAGGCTGGAGGCTTATCGGAACCTCATGGATCTGCTCGTCGACATGCATCGGGACCGGCCGGGGGAAGGCTTCGACCGCCAGGCCTTCCACTGCCTGGAGCGGGCCAAGGCCCGGGCTTTCCTGGACAGCCTGGAGATCTCCCATATCGACATCAAGGTCGAGGCTCCCGCCCCCCTCCTCAACAGGGAAGAGGAGATCCTGAGCGCCATCTCCCGCCTCCATTCCGAGCTCCTGGAGACCGGGCTCTCCCCCGAAAGGAAAGCGTCTCTCGAAGCCGAGCTCGCCGGACTGGAGGAGGCTCATGAGGACCTGAAGCGCCGGATGCGGCGGGAAAGCCCTGCCTACGCCGCCCTGAGGTACCCCGAGATCATCGATGTCGAGGACGCCCGCAAGCTCCTTCCCGACGGCCGGACGGCGATCATCGCCTACGGAGTCGGCCGGGACCGCTCCTACGGGTTCTCCCTGAGCCGGAAAAAGCTGGTCATCTTCCCCCTGCCCGGCGCCCGCGCGCTCAAGGACAAGATCTCGGCCTACCTCGGCGAGATCACCGACCGGTCGCGCCCGGCCAGCACGCTCGGCCGGGAGATCGAGACGATGCTCGTCGCCCCGGGGCGGCAGCCCGGCATCCGGAACATCCTCTTCGTAGCCGACGACATTTTGAACTACCTGCCCTTCGAGGTCCTCCCCCTTTCGGACGCCCCGGGAGACCGCCTCATCGCCCGCTACGGGGTATCCTACGCGCCCTCGGTCACGTCACTGCGCGAGCTCGGACAGCGAAGCCGGGCCAGGAATCCCCGGCGGCGGGGCGGAGGGATCCTCCTGATCGGGGATCCCGCCCTGGACGGGCACTCCGGAAGGCCGGCCGGGCCGGACGATCTCGCGCCCCCAGGCGCCGGACTTCCCCGTCTCAAGTTCAGCGGCCGGGAGATCGAGAACATCGCCGCGCTCTACAAGCGGCCGGGAGCGGCCGTCTTCAGCGGCGGAGAAGCCGCCGAATCCCTGATCAAAAGCCATGACCTGGAGCGCTACCGCGTCATACACTTCTCGGCCCACGGCCTGGTCGACGACCGCAACCCGGCCCGCTCGGCCGTCGTCCTCGCCCGGAACGCCGAGGACGGGGAGGACGGATTTCTCCGGATGCGGGAGATCTACAACCTGAGACTGAACGCCGGACTCGTCGTCCTTTCGGCCTGCGACACGGGCATCGGCCCCCATATCCACGGCGAGGGGCTGCAGGGCCTGAACCGGGCGTTCTTCTTCGCGGGCGCCGAGGCGGTGCTGATGAGCCTGTGGGCCGTACAAGACGAGGCGAGCGCCCAGCTCATGACCCGGTTCCACACCCACCTCCGGCGAGGCGAGCGCATCGCCGGGGCGCTGCGCCTGGCCAAGATGGAGATGGCTCGTTCGGCCGCGCTCTCTCATCCGTATTACTGGGCGGGGTTCGTCGTCACCGGGCGCGCCGACCGGGTTCTCTACCCCCGGCCCAGAATCCCCCTCCTCCCGGCCGCGGGCGCGGCTCTGCTGCTGCTCGTTCCGGTGATCTTCAGGGTTTTGAAAAAGAAAAAGAGGCCGCGGTCCGCCGTCTGACTACTTCGTCATCCAGGAACGGTTCTTCATCGTCACCGCCGCGTAGGGCGTGATCCACCACAGGAGAAAAGCGGTGATCATGCCGTAGGGGATGCCGTAGATGAAGGTCAGGCTCCTATTCGTCTTGAGGTAGTACATCGACAGCAGAAAGGAGACCATGATCAGGAATGCCATCTGCCTCAGGAGGAAGAGAGGGTTGACGACAAATGCGTAGGCCAGGAGCATGATGGACACGACCTGGAAGGGATAGAGGATGTTGAGGAAGATGAAGTCGAAGACGGGCAGCCAGCGGTTCGTGTCCCGGTAGGGGCCGAACATGAACTGGGCGAAAAGGATCGACTCCCGGATCATGCTCCGCGTCCAGCGGAGGTACATCCGGTTCATGCCGCTGATCGTCGGCGGGACCTTGGTGTAGACCACGGCGTTGGACTGGTACTTGGTCAGGTAGCCCTGGCGGAGGACGTTGGTCGTCAGGGCGCGGTCCTCGCCGTAGGTGCAGGGCACGCCCAGGAACATCTGGTTGGCCCAGTCGCGCATGAACTTCCGGAGCACCGAGCGGCGGTAAGCCGTCAGGGCCCCGGGGCAGGTGAAGACCGTGCCGTAGACGCTCTGGTAAGCCCGGCCGAAGTCGAAGGAGATGCCGTAGCGCACGGTCATCATCCGGGTCAGGAAGCTCTCCTTCTCGTTCAGCACCCCCACCCGGCCCGCCACGGCCCCGACCTCGGGGTCGCGGATGAGGGGCAGGAGGACGTTCCGCAGGGCGTTGCGCCCGATCTTGCTGTCGGAGTCGACCGAGACGACGTATTTCCCCCGGGCCGACTTGAACCCCGAGTAGAGCGCCCGGCGCTTGCCCTGGTTCTTGACGAAGTGGATGACCCGGACGGACTCGCCGTATTTCCGGCGGGCGTTGCGCATGTGATGGAGGGTCAGGTCGGTCGAGCCGTCGTTGACGCAGATGACCTCGATGCGTTCCCGGGGGTAGTTCGAGTCCATGACCGAGTCGACGGTCTGGCCGACGGTCTCCTCCTCGTTGAAGGCGGGGATGATGACCGACACCAGGGGCCAGTCGATGTCCTCGCCCTCGGCCAGGGTCTCGGGCTTGTACTGGAACCAGAGGTAGGTCCGGAACAGGAGCCCGAAGAGGATGAACAGCCCGGAAAAGACGAGAGGGTAGGTCATGAATTTCAGGAGCAGCGTCGAGTTCAGGAAATCCGACCAGAGCTGGAAGATCCGCATCTTGGAGGCGGCCATGACGATCAGGAAGCTGCTGATGATGGTGAAGGCGATGAGGTAGGGGTCGATGGCCTCGCCGCCGGCCTTGAAGGCGGCCAGGAGTCCGTGCGGCTGGGCCTCGGTTTCCGCGTCTTTCGAAGAACGTTCTAGCATACGGCTACTGTCCCTTATCGGTGAAAAATAAGAAAAGTCCCTCCAGGGGAGTTTTTATCCTAGACGAAATCGGGCGGATTGTCAAGCGAAAACGCGTTTTTCCGACTAAATGTCATCCGGGGGCGCCCTCGTGAGAAAAAAACCGGAGGCCGGACATCTATTATCCTGAGCGGCCGCCCGCGCCGCCCGCGGAAAATGCCATGACCGACACCGAAGCCGAGCTCGACCGGATCCTCCGGAAGTTCGCCGGGTTCATCCGCCTGCACCTCCACAAGTTCAACCCCCGGCGCTTCGGGCTGGACGACGAGGACCTCACCCAGGAGGTCCGGATCAAGATCTGGAAGGTGCTGCGGAGTGAGAAAGAGATCAAATGCCCGGCGTCCTATATCAAGAAAATCATCGATTCGACCGTGATCGATCAAATCCGAAAGATCAAGAGAGAAGAAAACGTATACAATTACGAGTTGGAGAGAAAAACTTCGGAATTGAGAGAGGTCTACGCCAACAGGTCCGCCGCGGGCAAGGAACTTCGGAATCTCGTCGAGCGCGCCGCGGAAAGCCTCATCGACTCCAGAAAGAGGGTGGTGAAGCTCTTTTTGATGAACATGACCATCGAGGAGATCGCCGAATATTTCCGGTGGTCCAGGGACAAAACCAGGAATCTTCTGTACCGCGGGCTGTCGGACCTGAGAAAAAAAATCAAGGACTGGACGGAACCCGATGCCGATTGAGCTCCGCGAGATCAAGCGCGCTTATCAGGAGGCCGTAGGGGCCCGCGCACTTTCCTCACGCGAGGGGTGCCCGAGGACGGAAGAGCTCCTAGCCTGCCTGGAGGTCCGCGCATCGAAAAAATCCAAGGATAGGGTCGCAGATCATCTTGGCCGCTGTCGTCCCTGCCTTGAGGAATTCCGAATGCTGAGAACCCTGTGTGTCCAAAAAGAAAGAACGACGGAGGAGATAAGGCGGCTGATCGCGCCGGCGAACCGTCTGTCCGGTTCTCTCCCCGATGCTCCGGCGCGGCCGCGGGGAACACATCCTCCCGGAAGACGATTTCCAAGAAAATTCGTGCTCTTCTCCACGCCCGCGCTTCTTGCCGCCGCGCTGGCTCTGGTTCTGGTTCTCGACAAGCCCGCCCCCGTCGGCGAGACGACGGGACAGTCGGAGCGCGGGGCCGTAACGGGCGAACTCGCCCCTCTCTTCCCTCCCCAGGGAAACGAATGCGGGCGCCGGACGCTGTCCTTCAAGTGGACATCCTTGAGGACGGCTGATTACTACCTTTTCGAATTGTTCGATGAAACCCTGACGTCCGTCTGGCAGAGTCCCTGCCTTTTCGAGCCCTCGATCATCCCCCCGCCCGAGATCGTTCAGGGGTTGCGATCGGGAGCCAAATACTTCTGGATGGTCATCGCGCGGAAGACCGACGGCCGGCTCACCGAATCCGGCCTCGGCCTCTTCATCCTGAAATAGCCATCCGGTCTCCCGGCCGGGGAGGCTGCGACTGCGAATACTCCCCGCCAGGAAAGGCGGCACGCCTTCTCAGCGGATGTCCTGCCCTGCAACCCGGATCCCCTGCCCGGGGATGAGGAGCGACCGGAGGCGGCCCTCCTCGTCGGCGTCGAGCGTGATCTCGACGCCGCCCAGGGTGAGGACGAGCACGCAGGGCGCGCCGGCTTTGGGCTCGAGGCGGCCTGAGACCTCGACCTGGGGGATGATGTAGACCGGGACCTC
>VGJG01000146.1 GCA_016867615.1 Candidatus Aminicenantota bacterium
GGCCGGGATTTGGGGACCTGCGTCCTCACGTTCAGGTTCGTGGCCTCGTTGGCCAGGTGGTAGAGGATCTCGAAGTGTTCCCCCAGGTCCAGGCCGGTGATGGTGGAGACAAAGGTGAAACCCAGCTCCTTCCTCAGGGCGGCCATGACCGCGGTCAGCTCGCGGGGGTCCACCTTGAGGAAGATGCGGCGCGGGGCGGGATGCGCAACCTCCAGCGCTTTGTCTCCCAGGAGAGTTTTCAGGCGTTCGGCGGTCTCAACGTCGTTCATGTCAGCTTCACCTTCTTCAAAGAGTCCCCAGGAGCTTGACCACGCCCTCCAGGATGGCGTCCGGCCGGGCCGGGCAGCCGGGAACGTAGATGTTGACCGGGATGACCTGGTCGAGCCCCCCGAGGATGTTGTAGGCGCCCCGGTAGACGCAGCCCGACATGGCGCAGGCGCCGACGGCGATGACGAATTTCGGGTTGGGGACCTGGTCGTAGATGCGGATGATCCGGTCCTTCATCTGCCGGGTCACGGGCCCCGTGGCGACGATCACGTCGGCGTGGCGGGGCGTGGCCTTGAGCAGGACGCCGAAGCGCTCCACGTCGAAGCGCGGGGTCAGGGCGGCCACGATTTCGATGTCGCAGGCGTTGCAGGCGCCCGAGTTGAGATGGAGGATCCAGGGCGATTTCTTGCGGGACCAGCGGACGATGTTCTTGAACATCCTAGTTCCTCGTCACCAGGGCCATGATGGCCAGGAAGATCATCGCCAGGTAGATCAGGCCCAGGAGGACGATCTTGCCCGAGGGGACGGTGGCCATGACCAGGGCGGCGACATGCATGATGGTGAAGAACAGGGCGATGAAGAAGAACAGGCGGTAGCCCCACTGGAGCTTGACCCCCGGCAGGTCTTCGCCGCAGGCGTAGGTCGTCAGCTTGCCGCCCTCCTTCTTCAGCTTGGGGGCCAGCCGGGAGCCCAGAAGGGTGATCAGCCCGGCCAGGCCGAGGTAGGCGAAAAAGGCCACGGGGGGCGAGAGGAGCACGTCGGATGCGGTCATGGTTTACCCCTTGAGTTGCGTCAGCTTCCTGACGTCCAGGCTCTTGGTGTGACGGTAGATGTTGATGATGATCGCCAGGGCCGTGGCCACGACGCAGACCTCGACGACGATGAAGGTCACGGCCAGGGCCTGGGCGGTGAGGATGCTGTTCTTGGCCGAGCCCGTGGCGATGAGGCCCAGGGTGACGGCTTTGCCGAGGATCTCGATGCCGATGAAAAGCTTGATCAGGTTCCGCATGGTCAGCAGGCAGTACAGGCCCAGGAAGAGCAGGACCGCCGCGCATCCCATGTACACAAACCAGGCGCTACTCATGTTTGCTCCTTTTGCGGAACAGGGCCAGGACGGCGAACACCCCGGCGAAGATGACCCCCACCTGGGCGACCAGGTCGAAGGTCCGGTTCTTCCATAGGACCTGTCCGAAGGTTCCGGCTTCGGCCGAAGAGGGCACGGAGGAGATCTGCCCCAGGAGGCGGCGCATGACCAGGAAATCGATGACCAGGAAGACGACGAAGAACAGGGGAAAGATCCAGGCGGCCAGCCGGGACTCGCGCACGTCCCCCTCGGCCTTGGTCAGGGCGATGGTCACGATGAACAGGACGGTGATCAGCCCGGCCACGACCGAGATCTCGAAGGCGCCGGCGTAGGGGGCGTCCATGCGGAAGAAGAGGATGCCCAGCAGCAGGCTGGACACGGCCAGGGAGATGGCGGCCTTGAGTATGTCGCGCAGCAGGACGGCCAACAGGGAAAAGACCACCAGTCCGCATAACAATCCGATTTGTACGGCCATCATTGATTTCCTATCGAGCTTTGAATGACCTGGAGGCCCTCGGCCAGGGCGTCGCGCGCGGGCTCGATCCAGGTGGAGATTGTCGCCGTGAAAAAGATCCCGATGACGATGCACAGCAGGGCCAGGACGACCGTGGCCGCCGTCATCAAAAAGGGAGCTTCCCGGACGTCGCGCCACTTTGCGTCGGGCTTGTTGAAGAAGGCGCGGCGCTGGATGATGAGGTAATACCACAGGGTCAGGACGCTGGCCAGGATGGCCGCCAGGGCGAACCCGAACCGCTTGGCCTGCACCAGGGCCACGACGATGATGAGCTTGCTCCAGAAGCCGTTGAGGGGAGGAACGCCGGCGATCGACAGCGAGCCGACGAGGGTCGTGGCCGCGGTGACGGGCATTTTCCTGGACAGGCCGTTCATCTCCTCGAGGTTTCTCGTTCCGGCGGCCATCTGGATCGACCCCGAGTTCAAGAACAGGAGGCTCTTGGCCAGGGCGTGGTTGAGGAGATGGAACAGCCCGCCCAGGATGCCCAGGGGGGTCCCGAGGCCGATGCCCAGGACGATGTAGCCCACCTGGCTGATCGAGGAGTAGGCCAGCATCCTCTTGATGTCCTTCTGGCCCAGGGCGAGGAGGGCGGCCGCGACCATGGAGACGACTCCCAGGATCATGAGCGCGTCGGACAGGGCCGGCGTCAGCCCGAAGACCTTGAAGAAGATCCGCGTCAGGGCGTAGATCCCCGAGACTTTGATCAGCAGCCCCGACAGCGCCGCGGAGATGGGGGCCGGGGCGGAAGGGTGGGCGTCGGGCAGCCAGGCATGAAAGGGGATGAGGGCCGCCTTCAGGCCGAAGCCGACGAGGAACAGGGCGGCGCACAGCGCGGAAACGAGCGGCTGGTCGAGGCCGCGGAGCCCGCGTCCCACGGAGGCGAAGTCCAGGCTGCCCGTCAGGCCGAAGAGCAGGGTGACGGAGATGATGATGAACGCCGAAGCCACCGCCGAGAGCATGAGGTATTTAAAGGAGGCTTCGAGCTCGTCGTGTCCCAGGCCGTAGGCCACCAGGGCGTAGGAGGCGATGGCCGCCACCTCCAGGAAGAGATAGACCTGGAAGAGGTCGGTCACCAGGACCAGGCCGTTCATTCCGGCCGTCATGATGAGCAGCAGGGCGTAGTAGACCGCCTTGTGTCCGTAATGCTCCATGTACTTCACGGAGAACAGGCCGATGCACAAGCCCACCAGGGAGACGACGATCAGGATGAACAGGCTGAACCCGTCCAGGGCCAGATGGACGCCCAGGGGCTCTCCCAGGAAAACGAGAGGTCCGAGGCCGGCGCCCTGTCCGGCGAGCGACGGCCCGGACAGGAGCGCGACCGCCAGGAGCGTCGCGAAGACGGCGTTGGCCAGGATGTCGGGCAGGACCCGGGGCGAGACCTTTCCCACCAGGGGAAGGATGCCCGCCACGACCAGGGGCAGGGCGATGAACAGGAATATCAACTCATACCTCCCTTAGAAGCCGGCCAGCCAGCCGATCACATAGGCCAGGACGATCAGGCCGCCCACGCACCAGGCCAGGTAGTTGGCGTAATGGCCGTTGTGGGCGCCCTGCAGGAGACGGGTGAATTTCAGGCCGACGGCCGACACGCCCTTGTCGAAAACGGCGTCGATCGGACGGTCGATGCCCTTGAACAGCGCAAAGGACAGCGTCCTCAGGAACCGGATGCCCTGCTCGTAGATGTCGAAGATCCGGGCTTCGGCCAGGTCGTAGACCTGTTTCAAGCCCGGGAACTTGTGCACGGGCTCCGAGGCCAGGTAGGCCCTCTTTCCGCCCCGCCTCCAGCCGTAGAGATGAAGGAGCAGGGCCAGGACGAGGCAGCCGATCGAGATCAGGGCTACGGGGTTGAATAAGGACAGGGCGTGGCTCGTGAAGTCCAGGTGCGCTCCGGGTTCGGTGTGGCCGTCCAGGATGGGGGTGATGAAGGTCTGGAGCGGCAGCTTGTTGTAGACGCCGAACAGGATGCACAGCCCGGCCAGGACGAGGATGGGGATGACGACCGGGCTCTGGCTCTCCCTGACCCGGGGGACGTCCTGGCTTCTCGGGCCGAGGAACACGGAGTGGCCGGCCTTGAGGAAGGAGGCGAAGGTCAGGACGGCCCCCGCCCAGGCGGCGACGGCGAAGATGATGTGGCCCGTCTCCAGGGCGCCGTGGAAGACCATCTCTTTGGAGACGAACCCGTTGAGAGGCCAGACGCCGGAGATGGCCAGGGCGCAGACGGCGAACCCGAAGGCGGTCAGGGGCATTTCCCGATGCAGCCCGCCGAGCTTTTTCAGCTCGGTCGTGCCGCAGCGGTGCTCCACCGAGCCGGCGCTCAGGAACAGCCCCGACTTGTACATGGCGTGGTTGATCATATGGAAGATGCCGCCGGCGATGCCGACGGGGATGGCCGTGCCGATGCCCAGGATCATGTAGCCCACCTGGCTGACGGCGTGGTAGGAGAGAAGCCGCTTGAAATCCTTCTGGATCAGGGCCATGAAGACCGCCAGGACGATGGTCGCCGCGCCGACGATCATCAAGGTGAGGGCCATCGCGCCGTTCTTTTCCAGACGGAAGAAATCCAGGGCGATGCGGGCCAGGAGATAGATGCCCAGGAGCTTTTCCAGGGCCGCGGGGATGAAGGCCATGACCGTCACCGGGGCGTCGACCGCGGCGTCGGGGATCCAGGTATGGAAGGGCATGGCCCCCGCCTTGCCGATGGCGCCGATCATCATCAGGATGAAGGCCGCGGCCAGCAGGCCCTCGGGCTTGACCGAGATGTCGCTCATGGTCAGGGTCCCGGTCTTGGCCCACAGGATGCCGATGCCCAGGATCATCGAAAAGTCGCACAGGCCGCCGAGGATCAGGCTCTTGACCGCCGTCCGGTGGGAGGTTTGTCCGCCGATGGTGATCAGGGCGTAGAGGGTCAGCAGGCCGCCCCCCCAGAAGAAGATGAGGAGGACGAAGTTGTTGGCCAGGACCGCGCCGTGGGCCAGGGCGGAGGTCAAAAACAGGTAGCCGTAATACTCCCGCAGCCGCGGCATGGCTCTCATCTTGACCGTGGAATAGAGAGTGATGAGGAAGAGGAATCCGGTCAGGCCCAGGAGGATGAAGCTCGAAAAATGGTACAGCCGCAAGTCGAAGTCGATGCCCCGCCCGAGCCAGGCGGTTTTCCAGGCGAGGTTCCGGACGGAGAACAGGGCGAACCCAAGATAGAGGATGCCGGCGGCCCCCAGGACGGCCAAGACCTCGCGGACGAGCTTGACCCGCGTGGGGATGAGGAAGAACACGGCGGCCAGCCCGGCGGGCAGAAGGATGGGGATGAGGAGCATTTCGGGTGTCATGGGTTCCACCAGATGATTGAGGTTGTGGCCGTCTCCACCAGCTTCATGGGATAGGCCACCAGCAGGCCGCCCAGGAGCGACAGGACGGCCAGGAGGGCGACGACGAAGACCATGCCCCGCGTCTTCTCCGGGACCGGCGACCCGGCCTCGCCCAGGAAGACCTGGCTGAAGACCTTCAGGAGGTAGAACATGGTCAGCAGGGCCGTGAAGAGCGCGACCGCCGCCACCCAGACCTGGCCGGCCTTAACCGTGCCGGTGATGACCAGGAGCTTGGAAAAGAAACCGCCGAAGGGCGGCAGGCCGATGACCG
>VGJG01000147.1 GCA_016867615.1 Candidatus Aminicenantota bacterium
GGTCCTCAGCCAGAAGGCCCGGCTGGGCATCATGTCCATCCTCATGGTCCTCGAGGAGGCGGAATTCAACCACCTCAAGGACAGGCTCGGGCTGACGGACGGAAACCTCAGCACCCACCTGAGCCTACTGGAAAAGGAAAAATACATCCGCATCCGTAAGTCGTTTTCCGGGAAAATGCCGAGGACGTCGTGCTCCCTCACCGAGCGGGGCCGCCGCGCTTTCCTGGGACACGTGGAAACTCTGGAGCGCATCATCAAGTGCCTTCCCAAAAAGTAAACATTAAGGAGACACCATGAAAATCAAATACGCGTTCGCCGCAGCGCTGCTCGTCGTCGCCTTCGCTCCGTTCTCGGAGCCGTCGGCATCGGCGGCCGTCCCTCGGGACGCCTCTCCCTCCCCTTCCCCGGAGAGCAGGATCCTTCAAGCCCGGAACAGACTCCAGGAGGGCTGGGACGACTGGAATGCGGAGACGATGAGGGAAGCCCGTGATCAAATTCTGGGTCTCCTCCTACAAGCCGGCCCCAAGAATGCCGACCTCTTGTACTATGCCGGACTGAGCGAATACCGCCTGACCGTTCATGCTTTTTCGACGGGAGAGACGAACGAGGCGGGGGCGGCACTTGGGCGGGCCAAGAAATATTTTGAGGATCTTATGGAGCTCCGGCCGGGTTGGAGCGAGCCGTATGCCCTGCAGGCAACTCTTCTCGGATTCGACATCGCGCTCAATCCGAGCCTGGGCATGGAGCTGGGCATGAAAACGATGAACCTCTTCAGCAGGGCCGAGCGACAGGAGCCCGAAAATCCGAGAGTCCGCTACCTCAAGGCCGCGTCCCTCCTTTATTGGCCTCCCGAATTCGGGGGCGGTGCGGACAACGCCCTCCCTCTTCTCCAGAGCGCCGTCGAACTCTTCGATAAGGACAAATCCACCGACCCGATCAAGCCCTCCTGGGGAAAGGAAGAAGCCCTGACGATGTTGGCCGGCATCTTTAAGCAAAAAGGGGAAAAAGACAGGGCGCTCGCATGTTTGACCGAAGCGCTGGCCGCCAACCCGAGATACGGGCTGGCCCGTCGGATGCTTCAAGAGCTCCAATAGAACAAGCAACATGATGCGCCGCCTTTTTTTCATTGCAGCAGCCTTGGTCCTGGCCCTTCCGTGCCTGATTTCAGCCGGCCAGGAGCCCGCGGTCATCGAGGGCCTGGTCTTCGACGAGGAAACCCGCTCGCCCCTGCCCGCGTATGTCAGCCTGCCCGAGTTCGAGCGGGGCGTGTCGGCCGGTCCGGACGGCCGCTTCCGCATCGTGCTCGCAGAGCGTCCGATTCCCGGACGAACGGTCAAGGTCGTCGTCTGGCTCATAGGATTTAAGAGGCTCGAAGTCGAAGCCCGTCCGGGAGAGCCCCTCTCCCTGGCGCTCGAACTCGAGCCGCTCCCGGCGCGCGAAGTCGTGGTTTCGGCGGACAGCGGCCTGGCCGGCGACAAGCCCCAGGCCGCCGTGACCCTGGACCGCATGGACGTCTACCGGACGCCCGGGACCGCCGCCGACCCCCTCTATGCGTCCCATATTCTCCCGGGCGTCAACTCCCCGCCCGACGCATCGAGCCTCCTCATTCGAGGCGGAGCGCCCGACGAGACCGCCTACTTTTTCGACGGCATCGAGGTCTCGCATCCCTTTCTCAGCCAGTCCCTCCACGAAAGTTATTTCAGCATCTTCGACAACCAGGTCGTCGAGGATTTCACCGTCTCGACCTCCGGGTTCTCCTCCAAGTTCGGCGACGCCCTGTCCGGCGTCATGGACATCACGGCCAAGGACACGCTGTTCAAGGGAGAGGGCGGCCTGGGCCTGTCGATCCTCGGCCTAAACTCATACCTCGGCATGCCCCTGGACGGCGGGGCAACCCTCGTCGGCAGTCTGAACCTCAGCCGCTCGGAGCTCCTGTCGGCTCTGAACGGCGACGACGGCCAGTCCTTCGGCACGGGGAATGGGTTCGGCAAGCTGGTCGTCCCGGCCGGCCGGGCTCATATCGTCCGCTTGGTGGGGCTCTATGACCGTTACGGTTACACCCAGGAGGGAGGTTTCCAGGCGGGTTCCGGAAACGGCATCGCCTCCCTGTCCCTGACCTCCTCCCTATCCTCTCAACTCGTTTCCCGGCTTCTGCTGGCCCGGACGTTCTACAGAGCGGAATTCAGTCAGGAGGGGGTGTTTAAGACGGTCATCGACGATCGCGTCCTGCAGGCCCGCCTCGAGGGAATCCTCGACTTGGATAGGCACTTCCTCGAAGCCGGATTCGATGTTTTATCCAGATCTCAGGAAGTCTCCTGGGAAGCGGAAACAACGGGCGGCCAAAACGCAAGCTCCATCCGCCGGGCGGCCTATCTCCAAGACAAATTCCGCGTTCTCGACAAGCTTTACATCACCGCGGGTTTGAGGCTTTCGTCCCTGACCATGGGCCGTCCCGGCTGGCAGGCGGATCCGAGATTCTCCCTGGCGTATCTTCCGACGAAGAAGGACGCGTTCCGCGTCTCGGCCGGCATGTACAGCCAGTTCGGCGACCTGTTTGCGCTCCGGCGGGACTCGGACCTCGGGCCCCGAAAGGCTTACCACGCTTCCCTGAGCTACGACCGGGTCGCGGAAGACACGACCCTCAGGCTCGCGGCCTATGACAAGGAATACCGCTCTCTCTTCGTTGAAAAAGAGGGGGGTGCGCGCCTCGAGAACGAAGGCCGGGGATATGCCCGGGGCGCGGAAGTATTCATCAAACACCGGGGACGGAAGCTCGACATTCTCGGCGTTTACAATTTTCTGAGCTCGAAGAGAATGGAGGGCGAAGTCGCGGTCCTCGCCCCCTCTCCCTATGAAATCACCCACTCCCTGACGGCCGTCGCCACGATCAAAGGGTCCAGGAGCTCCCTCGGGATCCGCTATTCCTACGCCACCGGCCGGCCCCACACGCCCCTGGAGGACCGCTGTTGGGACGACGCGGAACAACGGTTCCAGCCCGTCTGGGGAGAGCCTTACAGCCTGAGATACCCCTCCTACCGCCGCTGCGACCTCAACGGGACTTGGACCTTCACTCTGGGCAGGAGGATGGTCGTCCTCTACTTCGGCGTAACCAACCTGTTCAACGCGCCGAACATCCTGCGCTACGAATACAGCGACGATTACTCCGTCCGCAACAACGCGGCCTCGATCTTCGGCCGGACGCTTTTCCTGGGAATGTACTTCCCGTTCTTCTAGTTGCGCGTCTCGTAGGCTCCATGACGTTGCTCCCGTCATAAAAGACGCTCATCCGCCGGGAAGTCCGGGGAAACGGTTCCCCCTCCCGCCCTCAGCCCGTTTTTCCGGAGATCCGGGTGCGCGACGTTTGGTACGCGCTACCGACGGCGGGCGTGACCAGGCCGTAAGAGCAAAGCGCAGCGCCGATGAGGAGAGAGTCGGGCCGCGTCAGGTTTTGCGGGAGGCGAGGTGCCGGACGCCCGCGACGATCAGGTCGGCCTCCTGGAACGACGTGTAGATGGGCGTCGAAACCCGGACGCCGTAGGTTCCCGCCTCGCGATTCCCCGTGGTGCGGACGACGAGGTTGTGCTTCTCGCGCAGGTAGTCGACGATGCGCGCCGCGTCCACGCCCTCGACGGAGAAGGCGTTCAGCCCGGCGCTCAGGGTGGCGTCCAGGGGCGTGTGGAGCTTGACGCCCGGGATTTTCTGCAGCTCCCGTTTGAGATATCCCGAAAGAACCTTGATCCGCTTCTCGATCCTTCTCCTCCCGATGCGGTTGTTGAAGTTCAGGGCTTCGTCCAGGGCGAAGAGGAGGGCGTCCGCCCTCTGGCCCTGCGGGTCGAGCTTGGCCGCCGTCTTTTTCGAATCCCAGCCCGAGGAGACGATCGTCGGCCAGACCTTCTCCAGAACCTCCTTGCGGACGTAGAGCACGCCGACGCCGGTCGGCGCTCCCAGCCACTTGTAGGGGCTGGACATGAAGAAATCCGCGCCGGCCTGTTTCATGTCGAGGTCGAGCATGCCGATGCCGTGGGCGCTGTCTGCCAGGAGGAGCAGCCCCCTGTCGTGAGCCAGCCGGCTGAGCTCCTTGACGGGCATGATCAGGCCGGTGATGAACACCGTGTGGCTGATGCTGATCATCTGCGTCTGCGGCGTGATGGCCGCGGCGAATGCCCCGACGATCTCATCCGTCGTTTTGGGAAAAAGGGGCATCTCGACCTGGCGGATTTTTATGCCGCTTCTCTTCTCTTTCAGCCGCCAGGGGTTGATATGGCCGGGGTGCTCCAGGCTGGTCACCAGGACCTCGTCCCCTTCCTTCATGTCCAGGCCGTTGACGATGAGGTTGATGCCCTCGGTCGTGTTGCTGACCAGGGCCACCTCCTCGGGTTCGGCGTGGAGGAAGGCGGCCAGCTTGCGCCGGACGGCCTCGGTGAACGTGGGCTGGTAGTTGTAGACGTCGTAAGGGTTCGACATCTGTGTCTGGAAGGCCTGCATCAGCGCGTGGAAGACGGGCTTGGGCATGGGCCCGCAGGTGCCGTTGTTCATCATGATGAACCGGTTTTCGAAGGCGTAGAAATTCCTTAGTTCCTCCCAGTAGGCGCCGTCCGGGGACTCGTCCTCGATGTATTTCTGGCTGAGCGCCGTGATGCTCTGCTCGGCTTCGGCTTTGAGCCTGTCCCAGGCCGCGGCCGTCAGGACGGGTCCGGCCAGGAGAAGCTTCATCAAGCGTCGTCGCGGAAAAACCGAAAGGGAATCCATGGAGCCCTCCTCCTTGATCAAGATGGGTCTATCATATCGGCAAGGGAGGAAAATCGTCAACTCGGCGACAAGCCGCCGTATTCCAAAGAACGCCTCCATTCATTATTCGCAGGCGGCCCGAAGGGCCATGACGGTTCATGTCGGGGCTCTCTTCCATTTTGTGTGGCTCAGCCGGCCCCGGTAGGCCTATGATCCGGACGTTAGCGCCGAGCCGGGTTGAGGCGCCGGAATCGCCCCTGGCCCCCTGGGGAGAACCAGTCTCCTTGGAGGGGGAACCCGCTTCGCGTTTCGCCATGGGGCTAGTGAATGGAAGAGAGCCATATCGATAAGAAAGACGTCGGAGACGTCTCCGGTCTTGGATTCTACTTGCGCAGGGCCTCCAGATTCGCTCTTAGGTGAGGAGCCATCTTCAAAAATTCTTCGAGTTTGGCGCAGCCGTAATCCGGACACACGGAGCAGTTGGCCACTCCTTTTTGGATTCCGCAGGCGCGTATCTCGCATTCGAAGCAGTGCCCGCACTTGCGGCCTCCGCCGAGGCAGCCGTCGCACATCACGCCCTCGAGGGTGATGTTCGGGGCGTTGTACTCAACGCGCCACTGCTCAACGATCTTGTCCAGCGCCGGCTTGTCTCCGGCCTGGGTGGCGATGTAGGCCGGGCAGTCCGAGCAGACGAGCCCGCAATAAGCGATGATCTTGTTCATGGTTTCCTCCTTCTCGATCCCTGGCCGTATCCG
>VGJG01000148.1 GCA_016867615.1 Candidatus Aminicenantota bacterium
CTACACCATCACCCTGCTGTTCATCACCCTGATCATCGTCTTCGCCGCCAGCTGGCTCGGTTTCCGGCTGGCCCGGGGCATCACCGTGCCCATCGAGAAGCTGGCCCAGGCGACGCGCGAGGTTTCGCGGGGCAACCTCGAGGTCCGCGTCGAGGACCCGGCCTCGGACGAGCTGGGCATCCTCATCGAATCCTTCAACCAGATGATCTCCGACCTCGGCTCCAGCCAGAGGAACGTGGCCCAGAAGACCGCCGAGCTCGAGGCGCGCAAGCAATCCATCGAAACCATCCTCGACCACATCACCACGGGCGTCATCGCCCTGGACGCGTACGGCCACCTGACGTCGGTCAACCCCAGCGCCCGGGAGATCCTGTCCCTCGGCGACAGGGACGTCCTCGGCCGCTCCTACGCCGAGGTCCTGGCCGCTCCGCGGTTCGAGGGGATCCGGGCCGGGGTCGAATGGGAGATGAAGAACCGGCACAAGCTCTCCGACCGCGAGATCATCCTCGAGGACAACGGCCAGCAAAGAACCCTGGCCCTGACCCTGACCCCCCTCCTCTCCCCGGACGGAGGATCGGCCGGGACGATCGTCGTCCTCGACGACCTGACCCAGCTCATCAAGGCCCAGAAGATCGCCGCCTGGAAAGAGGTCGCCCAGAGAGTGGCCCACGAGATCAAGAATCCCCTGACGCCCATCCAGCTGTCCGCGGAGCGCATCCTGAAGAACATGTCCCGGGGCGAGCCGGGCTCGCCGGAGATCATCGGCGAGGGCGCGCGGGTCATCATCCAGGAGGCCAAGGCGATCAAAGCCCTGGTGGACGAATTCTCCGACTTCGCCCGGCTGCCCAAGGTCCAGCTCCAGCCCGGCGACCTGCACCATGTCCTCCACCAGGTCCTGCCCCTCTTCCGGGGCATCTTCTCCGACGTGGAGTTCGACATCCGCCTGGGGCACGACATCCCCTCGCCCATGCCCCTCGACCCGGAGCAGATGAAGCGCGTCTTCATCAACATCCTGGACAACGCCATCGACGCCATGAACAAGGCCGGAAGGATCTCGATCGCCACCTCCTACGACCCCGCCGCGAAACGGGTGCGGGTCGAGGTGGCCGACTCGGGCCCCGGCATCCCCAAGGACCTGCAGGACAAGATCTTCCTGCCCTACACCTCCACCAAGAAAAAAGGCCGCGGCCTGGGCCTGGCCATCGCCGACCAGGTCATCCGCGAGCACGGCGGCGTTATAGACGTCCGGAGCAACCAGCCCACGGGCGCCAAATTCATCATCGAGTTACCGACATGAGCCGAGCCAAAATCCTCATCATCGACGACGAAACAAGCATCCGTTCCACTCTCAAGGGCGTCCTGGAAGACGAGGGCTTCGTCGCCACCCCGGTCGAGTCGGGCGAGGAGGGGCTCGCCCTCCTCGGCCGGCAGAGCTTCGACCTGATCCTGCTCGACATCTGGCTCCCCGGACTCGGCGGCCTGGACGTCCTGCGCCGGGTCATGGCCATGGACGACCGCCCCCGGGTGATCATGATCTCCGGGCACGGCACGGTCGAGACCGCCGTGCAGGCCACCAAGCTGGGGGCCTACGACTTCCTGGAAAAACCCCTGACCCTGGAAAAGGTCATCCTGACCGTCAAAAACGCCCTGACCCGGTCCCGCCTGGAGGAGGAAAACATCCGGCTCCAGGAAAAGCTCGCCCGGCGCTATGAGCTCGTGGGCGACAGCCCGCCCATCCGGAAGCTGCGGGAGGACATGGAAAGGGCGGCCCCGTCGGACGGACGCGTCCTCATCTTCGGCGAGAACGGCACGGGCAAGGAGCTCGTGGCCCGTCTCCTCCACGGACGGAGCCGTCGAGAGGACAAGCGGTTCGTGGAGTTCAACTGCGCGGCCGTGCCCCCGGACATGATGGAGGCCGACCTGTTCGGCGCCTTCCGCGGGGAGCCGCCCCAGGCCGCGCTGGAGAAGAAGGGAAAGCTGCCCGCCGCCGACGGAGGGACGATCTACTTCGACGAGGTCGGCGACCTGACCCCGGGCGTCCAGGCCAATCTCGTCCGGGTGATCGAGGAGCGGGCCTATCTTCCCCCGGGGGCCTCCGAGCCCGTCCCCCTCGACGTCCGGATCATCGCCTCCTCCAGCAAGAACCTCAAGGAGCTGACAACCCGGGGCAAGTTCCGGGAGGACCTTTTTTTCAAGCTGAACGTCATTCCCCTGACCATCCCCCCCTTGAGGGAGCGGCCCGAGGACATCCCGGCCTTGATCGACCATTTCCTGGCGCGTTTCGCGGCCGAGTACGGAAGAAAACCCAAGACGATGAGGCCCGAAGCCCTGCAGGCCTTCCGCAACTACTCCTGGCCGGGCAACGTCAGCGAGCTGATGAACGTCCTGGAGCGCTTCATCATCATGGTCGAGGACCCCGAGATCCGGGCCGAACACCTGTCGCTGCTCGTCGAGGCCCGGGAGGCGGAATCTGCGCCCGAGCTCGGGCCCTGGCCCTCCCTCCTCCAGGCCCGGGAGCAGTTCGACCGGCGGTACATCCATCAGGCGCTCCTGGCCAGCCGCTGGAACCTGGACCAGGCCGCCTCCCGGCTCAAGGTCCCCGTCGCGGACCTCAGGCGAAGGATCGAGGAGCTCAAGATCTCCCTGATCAACTAGCCCCGGCGAAGCGCCAAGGCCATGGCCCGCGACCAGACGGAAGCCGTCGTCCTCAGGACCGCGGCTTTCGCCGACCAGGACAAGATCGTCTCTTTTTTTTCCCGGGACAAGGGGCTCGTGCGCGGCATCGCCAAGGGCGCCCGCAAGTTCGGCAACCGGTTCGGCAGCCTCCTGGAGCCCATGACCTTCGTCACGGTCTACTACTACGAGAAGGAGCGGAGGGAGCTCGTCACCGTTTCGGGCTGCGACCTGATCGAGTCGTTCTTCGACATCCAGAAAGACCCGGACACGGCCGTCACCCTGGCCTACTTCGCCGAGCTGATCGAGGAGTTTCTGCCCTCCCGGGCGAGCGAGGACCTCGTCTTCCGGCTCCTGCGGGCCACTCTCCGGGGGTTCAAGGCCGGAGGGGACAGGGCACTCCTGACGCGCTATTTCGAAGCCTGGTTCCTGCGGATCAACGGCCTGCTGCCCGACGTCAGCCGCTGCGGCCGCTGCCGCCGGCCCGTGGGCGGCGGATTCCTCTCCGGGAAAAAAGACGGCGTCCACTGCGAGGCCTGCGCCGACTACAGAAAGGACGCGGTCGGCCCGGAGCTCGGCCTCTTCCTGGACTGGGCCCTAAAAAACCCTCCCCCCGACGCGGAGGGCAGGGAGCCCTGCTCCCCCGGGGAGCTCCGGGCCGTGGGCTGCTGCCTGCAGAGCCTGATCGTCTTCCACCTGGAGCGCGAGCCCAAGACCCTCCGCTGCCTGAGGGAATGAAAAGGCCGGCCGGGTGACATCGGTGCGGGGGAAACATTTCCCCCTGGCGAGAGGAAGTCAACTTGGAGGGGGAGCCGCGCCGGCCTTCAGTCCGAGAACTTGATGCTGTTGCCGGCTTCCTTGATCCAATACACCGGCCGCCGGTCCGCCGGCCCGTGAATCGTTCCCATGGGCTGGGGGTCGTCCCAGGTGTTGTTCAGCGCGGTGATCTGTCCCCGGTTCGCGCTCCGGGCATCGTCGATCCCGTACCGCTCGTTGCCCCGGATGACGTTGCCCGTGAGCGTCGGCCGGGCGTCGTAGAGCACGTACACCTCGGGCAGGACGTTTTGGGTCACCGTGTTCTCCTCGAGGGTCGGCGCGGAACTGTCCGTGCAGGTCAGGCCGTGCTTCCGGTTTTCCCTGATGACGTTGCCCTCCAGCCTGGGCGTAGAGGAATCGACGCATTCCACGCCGTCCCCGTCGTTCCAGGCGACGGTGTTGTCCCGGACCGCGGCCGAGGACTCCCCCTGCAGATAGATGCCCGTATCGGTGTTTTCCCTGACGACATTGCTCTCGATGGCGGCCGACGACTCGCAGACCACCCCTCGGAAGTTCCCCGTGAGGACGCAGGAGACGAGCGCCGAAGCGTGCCGCAGGACCACGCCCGCAGGCCTCCCTCCCCGGACGGTCAGTCTCTCGATGCGGGCCTGGGGCGCGTCCTCCAGGACGCTGTCCGTCCCGCCGCCGTCGACGGTCACCTGGGCGGCGTCCGCGCCGCGCAGGGTGACGTTCTCCTTGAGACGCAGGGGGAAGCTCTCCCCCAGGGCGGCGTCGTACCGGCCGGGGTTGACGATGACCGTCATCCCCGGGGAGCTTTTTTGGATCCCCATGCCGATCGTCCGGTAAGGCTTGGACTCGGAGCCGTCCCCGCCGCCGTCATCCCCCGCGGCGGCGTCGACATAGATCTCCGAGGCCGGAGGCGGCGGCTCGGGCGGGGGCACGATGGGCTGCGTGGGCGTCTCGGTCTTGCAGGCCGGCGCGCTCAGGGTGTTGAGCAGGGCGAGCAGGAGGACGAGGAGGAGAGCCGCGGGACGGAAGGCACAACCCTGACTGCGGCGACCGGCTGCGCTCATATCATTCCTCCAGTCAGAACTGCGGACAAAACACGGGGGGCCGTTGCGGTCGTTGAAAGGTGGTGGAGCTGACCGGGATCGAACCGGCGACCTCTTGACTGCCAGTCAAGCACTCTCCCAACTGAGCTACAGCCCCACCATGAGGCTTGAGCATGATACCCAAAGACGGCCGGGCCGTCAACTGAGCTTATTCGAGTTCGCGGACCTTCTGCGCGGCCTGATAGCTGAACGCCCCCTCGATGTGCTCGTCCCGGACCTTTTTGTAGAGCTCCAGGGCCTCGGACTTCTGGCCCTTCTTCTCCAGGGCTTCGGCCAGCCGGAAGAGGACGACATCGAGGACGTATCCCTCGGGGGCCCCGGACTGGATGGCCGTGTAGACTTCGATGGCCTTATCGTAGTTCTTGCGCTGGAAATACACCTGGCCCATCAGGTCGCGGGACTGATAGAACAGGAAATCCCTGGGGCTGTCGGGGATTTTCGACAGGACCGCCTCGGCCTTCTCCAGCTCTCCCCGCTCGACCCAGTGCCCGGCCAGGAGCAAACCGGCCAGGCGGCCGGAGCGTCCCTTGTCGGCCCAGGTCTCGAGCCGGGCGACGGCCTCGGGATTCTTGTCCAGACCGGCATAGACCTCGAGGATCTCGGTCTCGGTTTTTCCCTTTCTCTCCAGGGCTTTCGCCTGAAAGAACTTGACGCCCAGGAAGACCAGCAAGCCCGCCGCGGCGACGGCGGCGGCGCCCGCGATCCACATTTTGTAAACGCCGAGGAAATGGAAGAATCTCTGGAGCCCGTGGGCGAATTCGTTCTCCTTGAGGTGCTTTCTTTCCGTTCTTTTCATCTCCGGCTCCTTGGCGTCGGAAAAAATCCGAATTCGAATCTACCACAAACTCCCCTCCAAGCCAAGCGTCCGGCCCGCCTTCGTTTGCTCTCCTCCCGGCCCTCGACTATA
>VGJG01000149.1 GCA_016867615.1 Candidatus Aminicenantota bacterium
AGGGCCGATTTATTCTTGTTATCGAGGGAGGGAGTCTCAGTCCGTTTCCGGGCTCGTCGCGAGCACGGGGCGGAATCCCCGATCCTTATCCCCCCCGACGGCAAAGTCAGGAGGCCCCGGATGAACATGAAACAACGCCTGGCTCTTATCTTCGGGATTGTGCTCTTGGCGCTCAGCATCCTGTATCCGCCCTATCTGGGAAAACAAACACAGGAATTCATGAACGCTCCGGCGCAGCGCTTCACGAAGTTTTTAGGATATCATTTGATATTCATCGGGCCGCCGGAATCGGACTCCTATCTGTATCCGGACCGCATCGTCATCTCTTCCGACAAAAAACACGGGTGGTCAAATGACGAGCCGTACACGCGCCACATCCTGCTGCCTTTATGGCTTGGGCAATTTGCCGTCATCGTTTTATTAACGGTCGTGTTGGTCAAGGTTTTTCGAAACAAGGCCCCCAAAACACCATAGGGTCGGCGCCTAGGATATCATCGGTGAGGCGATGTTGAGGCCTTTGATCGGGCCGCAAGCCCGAATATCCAGGGTCGCCGACGCGAGCTCTTCTCCCTACTCCCCCCAGCCCAGCTTCTCCTTGAGCAGGCGGAAGTAGTTGCGGCGGGGGGAGGAGATGAGCTGCAGCTCCAGGCCGGAGCGCCGGACCTCGACCTCGTCGCCCTTCTCCATGGTCACGCCCCGCTGCCCGTCCAGGGTCAGGTAGACCTCCTCCTCTCCCGTCAGAAGCTGCACCCGGATGCCGGAGCTCGAGGAGACGACCATGGGCCGGAAGGTCAGGGTGTGGGGGCAGATGGGCGCGATGATGAAGGCCGGGATGTGGGGCTGGAGGATCGGCCCGCCCGCCGAGAGCGAATAGGCCGTCGAGCCCGTGGGCGTAGCGACGATCAGCCCGTCGGCGCGCGGCACGGCCACTTCCAGGCCGTCCACCCAGATGCGCATCTGGACCATGCGGGCCAGGGCGCTTTTATTGATGACCACGTCGTTCAAGCAGTGAAAAACCTTGTCCCCGAGCTTCGCTTCGAGGAGCCAGCGCGGGCTGACGATGCTCTCGTTTCCCGAGAGGACCGCTTCCAGGGCCAGGGTCATCTCGCCGACCGGGACCTCGGTCAGGAATCCCAGGTGCCCCATATTGACGCCCATGACCGGCGCGCCGGCGCGGGCGGCGGCCCGGGCGATGCTGAGGAGAGTCCCGTCCCCGCCCAGGACGACGATCAGGTCCGCCCGCGAGGGCAGGTCTTCCCGGCGGAAGCCGTCCCCCCGCTCGAGCTTCTCCGCTGCGGCTTCCTCCAGGAGGCAGTCGATGTGCCGGCCCTCGAGGAAGCCGATGAGCTCCGACAGGACCTCGCGGAGGTTGGGGGCGTGGGGCTTGACGACGATCGCGACGCTCTTAATCTTTTTCATCCCAGACCACCTCCTCGACCAGACGTTCGACCCGCTCGGACTCCGGCGGCGCTTCTCGGAGCGACCACAGGGCGAAGAATTCCCGGTTTCCCTTCTGCCCGGCGGTCGAGCACTTCATCAATCCTTCGAGCCCGAACCCCATGTCCGCCGCGTCGGCGATGAGCGACCTCAGGACGCGGGCGTGGACGCCCCGGTCGCGGATGACTCCCCGGCCCCGGCCCGCTTCCGCCCGGCCCGCCTCGAACTGCGGCTTGAGGAGAGCCAGGAGCCGCCCCTTCCCCAAAAACGCCCGGATTGCGGGGAGCACCTTGAGCACGGAGATGAAGGACAAATCGACCGTGACGAGGTCCGGCGCATCGGGAAAATCGGCCGGGCCGAGCAGGCGGGCGTTCTTCTCGACGGCCGTCACCCGCGGGTCCCGCTGCAGCTTCCGGTCGAGCTGCCGGGTGTCGACATCCACGGCGTACACGCGCCGGGCGCCCCTCTGGAGGAGACAGTCCGTGAACCCGCCGGTCGAAGACCCCAGGTCGGCGGCGACGGCGCCCGCGACGTCGAGGCCGAAGACCTCCAGGGCCTCCTCGAGCTTCAAGCCGCCGCGTCCGACGTAAGGGGGGCCGGCCAGGACCTGGAGGATTTGATCCGGCTTGACGGGCTGCCCGGGCTTCTCAACCTTCCGCCCTCCGGCGAGGACCAGGCCGGCCATGACGAGCGCCTGGGCCTTTTCCCGGCTGGAGGCGAGACCGCGCCGGACCAGGGCCGCGTCCGCCCTCTCCCGGGAAGGCGCATCCCCGCCCCGCCGCTTTTCGGGCTTCACCTTAAGGCCGCTCATTCTTTCCAAGCGGATCGCCCCTCCGCCCGGCCGCTTCAACGCTTCCGGACGCCCGGCCGGGACCGGCCGCCGGCGCCCCGTCCCCGGGCCTCGTCGAAGAACCCCCGGACCCGGCGCACAAGGCCCCCGACATCCAGGCCGAACAAAGCCTTGATCTCTTCCCGCGTGCCCACGGGGTAGACGACATCGGGGATCCCGAGGGCGAGGAATCGCACCCCGAACCGGCCCTCCCGGTCGAGGAGCTCGCGGACGGCGCTGCCGAACCCGCCGGCCAGGACGCCCTCCTCCAGGGTGACGACCGTCCGTCCTGTCCGGGCGAAGCGGAGGATGAGTTCCTCGTCCAGCGGCTTGGCGAAACGGGCGTCGGCCACGGCCAGGGAGATTCCCTCCCGCGCCAGACGCCGCGCCGCGGCCAGGGCCGGCCGGACCATACTGCCGTAGGCCAGCAGGAGGTGGCGGCCGGCGCGGAGAAGCTCCGCTTTCCCGAGGGGGAGGGGCTTGAAATCCCTGTCGAGCTTCACGCCCTCCCCGAGGCTCTTGGGGAACCTCACGGCCGCCGGGTGCCCGTAGCTCAGCGCGGAGAAGAGCATGTGCTGGAGGTCGTTCTCGTCCTTGGGGGCCATGAGGATCATATGGGGCATGTGCCGCAGGTAGGCGATGTCGTTCACGCCCTGGTGGGTGGGGCCGTCGTCGGGAACGATGCCCGCCCGGTCCAGGGCGAACACCACGGGCAGGTCCTGGAGGCAGACGTCGTGGAAGACCTGGTCGTAGGCCCGCTGCAGGAAGGTGGAATAGATGGCCGCCACCGGCTTCAGCCCGTTGGCCGCCAGCCCGGCGGCGAAATTGACGGCGTGCTGCTCGGCGATGCCCACGTCGAAGAACCTTTCGGGATGGGCTTTGGCGAAAGCCCCCAGGCCCGTGCCGTCGGGCATGGCCGCGGTGATGGCCACGACCCTCTTGTCGGCCGCGGCGGCCTTGAGCATCGTCCGGCCGAAAACCTGAGAATAGCTCGGAACATCGCTCTTGTGCCGCGGTTCGCCCGTCGCGGGAATGAAGGGAGAGGAGCCGTGGAATTTTTCGGGGTTGGCCTGGGCGGGAGGGTAGCCCCGGCCTTTCTGCGTGACGCAGTGCACTAGGACCGGGCCGTCGTACTTCTTGGCTTCGTTGAAGACTTCGATGAGCGAAGGCAGGCTGTGGCCCTGGACGGGGCCGATGTACTTGATGCCCAGCTCCTCGAAGACCAGGCCCGGGAAGAACGTCTTCTTGATGAGGTCCTCGAAGGCCCGTCCGTACTTGATGACCCGCGGCCCGATGCCGGGGATGGACTTGAGCATGAGCTTGGCGTGGTCCTTGATGCGGAGATAGTGCTGGCCCGAGGCGAGATAGGTCAGATACTTGGAAAACGCCCCGACGTTCGGCGAGATCGACATCTCGTTGTAGTTCAGGACGATGATGAGCCGATCCCTCAATTGACCGATCTGGTTCAAGGCCTCCCAGGCCACGCCCCCCGTCAGGCTGCCGTCGCCCACGACGGCCAGAACATGATAATCCTCGTTTTTCCTGTCCCGCGAGACGGCTAGGCCCAGGGCCGCCGAGAGCGCCGTCGAGGCGTGGCCGGTGTTGTAGGCGTCGTGTTCGCTCTCCTCGCGGCTGGGAAAGCCGCACAGCCCGCCGCTCCGCCTCAAGCCGCGGAATGCCTCCCGGCGCCCGGTGAGGATCTTGTGGGTGTAAGCCTGGTGCCCCACGTCCCAGATGATCTTGTCCCGGGGGGTGTCGAAGACATAGTGCAGGGCCAGGGTCAGCTCCACCACCCCCAGGTTGGGCGAGAGATGCCCCCCGTTCCTGGAGACGACGTCCACGATCAGCGCCCGGATTTCCGCGGCCAGCCGCTCGAGGCTTCGCTCAGGGAGCTTCTTCAGGTCCCGGGGCCCTTGGATCCCCTCCAGAAGCTTGCTCATGACCCCATCTCCTCTCCGTATCGAGCGGCATCCCCGCCGGACGGACGAGCGCCTCGGACCGGAGCGGCGCGTCGCATCGCCCGGCAAAGGGAGGTTTCCCCGCGGCCGAGGAGCCGGACGAGATCTTCCTCAGCGGCGCGTTTGTGCGCCAGGAGGTCGTCGTCGACGCGCATGTCCTTCAGAAGGGCAGCTTGCCCCCGCCTCCCGAGGACGAGTCGTTCCCTTCTTCCTCCCCTTCCCCGGCGTCCCCCGCGCCCCCCTCCTCGTCCTCGACATCGAAGGGCTCGGATTTGACGTTTCCGGCCTCGTCCTTGAGCAGGATCTCCACCTTCTTCTCCGCCCGGCCGAGCTCTAGGCGCAGGAAGCGGGCCAGCTTGACGCCCTTCTCGAAGAGGGCCAGGGATTCGTTGAGGGGCAGGTCCCCCTTTTCCAGCTTGCCGACGATCGTCTCCAGGTCGGCCAGCGCCTTCTCGAAACTCTGAACGGCCATGCTCACTCCTTCTCCAGGCGGGATTCGATCGTCCGCGTCCGGTCCACGCTCTCGACGCGGCAGCCGACCTCCCCCTTGAAAAACGAAACGGTCAGGTCCTCGCCGGCCCGGACTTCCTCGGCCTTCCGGACCAGCCTCCGGCCTCCGTCCCTCCAGCACAGGGCGTAGCCCTTGCGCAGGATGGACAGGGGGCTGGACGCGTCCAGGGCGACGCCGAGCCGCTCCCAGCGCGCCCGCCGATCCCGGAGGAGCGCGGTCACGGCGTTGCGGGCCTTCTCCAGCGCCATGTCCAGCCGCGAGCGCGCCTCGAGGAGCCTCCTCTGCCGGCGGCGGACGAAGTCCAGGGCCTGCGTCTCGAGGTCGTCCACGCGCTGCGAAAGCGCGAGGATCATGTCCTTGAATCCCTGGAATGCCCGGTGGTGGGTCAGCCGGAACACGCGCTCGTTCCGCGCCTGGAGGGCCAGGCGGAAGTTCCTGCCCAGGGTTCCGGCCAGCCCGTCGATCCGCTCCCGGAAGGACTCCTCCCGGTCGATGACCATCTCCGCCGCCACGGAGGGCGTCGAAGCCCGGACATCGGCCGCGAAATCGGCGATGGTGTAATCCACCTCATGCCCCACGGCGGAAATGACGGGCACGGCGCAGCGGGCGATGGCCCGGGCCACGGACTCCTCGTTGAAGGCCCACAGGTCTTCGATCGAGCCGCCGCCCCGGCCGACGATGAGGACGTCCACGTCC
>VGJG01000150.1 GCA_016867615.1 Candidatus Aminicenantota bacterium
CTTCGTTCCAGGGAAGCGTTTCCTCCCGTTTTTTTTTGAGCGCCGCCCGCCAGACCGCGGCGGTTTCCATGCACAAATAGAGGGGGATGCCCTCTCCCCCCCTCCTCCTGACCTGCCGGGCGACGGTCCGCAACAGGCGGGCGCGCCGGGGCCGGAAATAACGGTCTTTTCCGTCCGGGCCCTGGACGAGCTCGGCGGCCGTGAGCCGCGAACCCGGAAAGCGCTCCTCCAGACGGCGGATGACTCCCGGCGGAAAGCGCAGGGCGCCCAGGCTGATCCAGCGCACGCTTCCGGCCGGAACGGCGCGGAAGAGGTCGTCCACCACCCCCTCGTAGGCTTCTTCCCATCCCGGGAAATCCACCAGGGGGTCGAAATGAAAGCCCAGCCCATAGCCCCTCTTCTGCAGGCGCGCGGCCGCCCGAATGCGCTCGCCGACCGGCGGGGCGCCGTGTTCTTCGGCCTCAGCCACCGCCGGGGCGTTGAGCGACCAGGAGACGACCACGTTCCCGGGCGGGTCGAGACCGAGAAGCTCCTCGACCGCAACCGTCTTGGTTTTCAGCTCGAAGACTGCGCCGGGCCGGCGCCTGAAGAAATCGATGTAGGCGGCCGAAAGCCCCGTGAGCGGGTCGAGCGCCAGGGAATCGCCGAATTCCCCCGTTCCGACCCGCAGCCTCCGCCGGACTCCGGCGCGACGGACGAAGCCCTCGAGCTCGGTCCACAGGCGGTCCAGGTTGCAGAAAACGGTGACGGGAGCGGCGGCCAGGTAGTCCTGGAGAAGACAGTAGCTGCAGTCCAGGGGACAGCCTCGGACCTGGTCGATGACGACGTACCCGCAGCCGATGACGCCGGGCGAGCAGGGGCAGGGCTTCACGAAGCGCCCCTTCTGCCGCGCGAGGAGCAAGAGCTTTTTCCCCTCAGACACGGGGTCGGGAGAGGCCGAGACGATCTCCGCCGCCCGTAGGGGATCCTTCACGACTTCGACGGGCCTGTCGCCCAGACGGTCGAGGATGCGCCGCGCCAGGGGCTCTCCGAGGCAGCTCTCCTCCACCAGAACCTTATGCGGAAACATCGCCCTCCCCCTCTTCTTCCCCCAGGCGGAGGGCCGCCGAAAACTCTTTTGTATCGGAGGACCGGCCCATCTCACTCAAGACGGCCTGCAGCTCCCTCTTCGTGCGGAATCGGAACCTGACGGTCAGGCTGTCATCCTCGAAAAAAGGCGCGGGTTCGGCCGCCGCCCGGCGGGGCCACCCCGAACGCTTCAACAGGCCCTCGAATTCCTCCCGCCGTCGGGAGGCGGACGGGTATCTTCTCCTCTTCAGAGCAGCGCGCAGGAGATCGACCTTCTGTCCCGGGGTACGACGGGGAGCGTCCAGAGCCTCCCGGATGTCCCCGGCGGCCAAAACCTCGAGCGGCGACAGGCCCTCCCGCCGAGCGGCCGCCCAGAGGTCTTCGAGGATCTCGCGCTGCTTGTTGCGGCCGGCGCGGCGGAGGAGGGGCAGGAGGGCTTTTCTCTCTTCCGGCCCGAACCGCAGAAACGCGTCCAGGACGGAGATGTCAGCCAGTTCCCCGGACGCGGCGCGTTTGACCTCGGAGTCCATGGCAGCCGCCCGGAGCAGAACATCGAGGGTTTCGAACCGCCGGGAGAACCCCAGCAGGGGCAGAGTCTCTTCCTTGAGGCTTTCCCGGCTTGTTCCGAAACGCATGAGCCGGGAGACCGTTTCCGCTTTTTCCATGAGCGACAGCTCCCTCGAGGCCAGGTTCTCCATCACCGCCAGACGGAAACACTTCAAGTCGTCGGGCTCGTTCCTCAGCCAGGCTTTCATTCCGCGCAGCCCGAGTCGGCGGCAGGCCAGGACTCTTTTCCAGCCGGAGAGGAGAACGGGCTTCCCCTCCCGGACGACAAAGAGGGGAGGCTGCACGAGCCCCACGGCCCCGATCGAAATGAGAAGCCGTTCCTCAGGAGGGAGGAAAGAGACGCGGAACCGCTCGTCCGCCAGGTCGAGGGTCAGGGGGTCGTAAGACGTAAGATCCACCCGTCCATTCTATGAGGGAAGAGCAGCCGGGCGCAACAGGCGCGCCCCGTCCGCTCCGGAATCCGGGAGTCCTCAGCCCCGTATCTTCAACGCGTCATTCAAGCTGCCCGTCCGGTAGCCCTCCAGGTCCAGGGCGACGTAAAGATAGCCGAGGTCCTTCAAACGGCGGACGACCTTCGTCCTGACGCCCTCCTCCATCAACCGGCCGAAATCGCCGGGGTCGCATTCGACACGGGCCACGTCCCCGTGGTGCCGGAGGCGGACTTGCTTCAGCCCCAATCCCCGGAGAAACTCCTCGGCCTCGCCCACGCGGCGCAGGTTCTCGGAATCGATGGCCGTATGATAGGGAAAGCGCGAGGCCAGACAGGCCATGGCCGGCTTGTCCCAGACCGCAAGGCCCAGGGCCCGGGACAGCCCGCGGATCTCGGCCTTGGTCAGCCGGGCTTCCTGGAGGGGAGAGCGAACGCCGAGCTCCCGGGCGGCGCGCGACCCCGGACGGTAATCCTCCAGGTCGTCGAGGTTCTGTCCGTCGACGACGAAGGGGATGTTTTCCCGGGCGGCGATGTCGCGCAGCGTCCGGAAGAGCTCCTGCTTGCAATGGTAGCAACGGTCCGGCGTGTTGGAGGCGAATGCGGGGTTGTCCATCTCCCGCGTATGCACGAGGACGCAGCGCACGCCCCACTCCCCCGCCGTCTGCAGCGCCGCATCGACCTCCCGGCGGGGATAGGTCTCCGAGGAAGCCACGACCGCCAGCACCCTTTCCGGCCCCAAGGCCTGGAGTGAGGTCTTGAGCAGGAGGGAGGAGTCCGTGCCCCCGGAAAAGGCGACGAGAACGCATCCCATGTCCTTGAGGAGCGCCCTCAAGGCTTCGTCCTTGGCCGCGAGCGCGGGGCTGATCGTATCGCCGCGGCCGCTCATCGCCCCTCTCTTTCCATTTTCTCGGCCAGAGAGAAGGCTTCCTGGACGAAAACCTCCAGGGCTTCGGCGGCGGAGACCTGCTTCACCGGTACTCCCCTGCGAAAGATCACGGCCTTGTCCCGTCCGAAGGCCAGGCCGATGTCGGCCTCCCGGGCTTCCCCCGGACCGTTGACGGGACAGCCCATGACCGCGGCCACGAAAAAGGCGCTCAGACCGGAGAGCCGTCTCTCGACTTCCGCTGCCAGGGGGATGAGATCGACCTCGCACCGGCCGCAGGTGGGGCAGGAAACGACCTCCGGGCCGCGCTCCCGCAGCTTCAGACTGGAGAGGATCCGGTAGGCGGCGCGGACCTCCTCCTCGGGGGGAGCGGTCAGCGAAACCCTGACCGTGTCGGCCAACCCCTCGCGGAGGAGCAGGGCCAGGCCGACGGCGGATTTCACCGCCCCGGACAGCAGCCCCCCCGCTTCCGTAATGCCGGCGTGGAAGGGATAGTCCACCCTGGAAGCCATGAGCCTGTAGGCCTCCAGGGTTCTCCCGACATCCGAAGCCTTGAGCGAAATCTTGACTTGCCCATGACCCAGGGACTCCAGGATGGAGACCTGACCGAGAGCGCTTTCCACCATGGCTTCGGCCGTAGCCCCTCCGTATTTTTCCAGAAGCCCCCTCTCCAGGGAACCCGCGTTGACGCCGACGCGGATAGGCGTCTTCCTTTCCCCCGCCGCCCGGACGACCTCCTCGACCTTGGACCGCGAGCCGATCGTGCCCGGGTTGAGGCGCAAACCGTCCACCCCCGCCCGGAGGGCCGTCAGGGCCAGGCGATGGTCAAAGTGAATGTCGGCCACGAGGGGCGTGTCGACCGCCTTCCTGACGGCCCGCAGCGCCTCGGCCGCCTCCTCGTCCGGAACGGCCAGGCGGACGATCTCGCAGCCGGCGCGCTCGAGGCTCCGGACCTGAGCCGTCGTGGCCTCGGCATCCCGGGTGTCGGTCTTGGTCATGGACTGGACGGAAATGGGGGCTCCGCCCCCCACGGCCACCCGTCCCACCCGGACCGGGCGCGTCGGCCGCCGCGGGAACTGCGGGCTCAGAACGGCCACAGGCTGCTCCATCCCCGGGGCAGGAACTTGACGATGTCGTTGAGGATGACGAACCCGATGATGAAGACGAAAATGAAGAACCCGACCTGCAGCCAGATCTTCCTCAGCCTGGGGCTGAAATCCCTGCGGAAGATGCCCTCCAGAGTCAGGACGAAAAGCTGGCCGCCGTCCAGGACGGGGATGGGGATGAGGTTGATGATTCCCAGCTGGAGGCTGAAAAACGCGATCCAGCCGATGAGCGCGCCCAAGCCCATGCGCAACGTCTCGCGGGAGATGCGGGCGATGGCGATCGGCCCGCCCAGTTGGTCGGTCGAAACCTCCCCCTTGAAAAGGCCGACCAGGAACCGCACCACCAGGGTCGTCAGCCGCAGGTTGTCCCGGACGCTCTGGACGACGGCGGGGAAGAAGGCGTATTTCTTCTCCACAGATTCGGCGGCCTGGAGCACGCCGATCTTCCCCACTTGGCCCTCTTTCCGGGGCGTGACGGACAGCAGGACGGTCCGCCCGTCGCGGGCGACCTCGAAGACCAGTGTCTTCTCCGGGCTGGCTTCGACGGTCTCGATAAAGGAATAAAAAAAGACGCCGGTCCCGTCGATGGACAGGACGATGTCCCGGGGCCGGAGGCCCCCCTTCTCCGCCGGCGAGCCGGGCAGGACCGCCTGGATCTGGGTCAGGATCTTGCCGTAGAAGCCGGCATAACCCATCTCAAAGCGCGTCCGCTTCTCCGTGGTCAGCTTGACGGGCATCTCCCGCCCGTCGCGCAGGATGTCGATCGAGATCTCTTTCTCGGGCTGCGTCCCCACGGCCAGCTCGACGTCGGACCAGTCGGCCACGCGCCGTCCGTTGATGCGGAGCAGAGCGTCCTCGGGCTGAAGGCCGGACTTCTCGGCCGGTGAACCCGGCTCGACCCAGCCGATGACCGGCTTCTGCTCCTGATATAGGGGGACGCGGACGCCGGACATATTGATCCCAGCCAGGAAGACGACGGCCAGGATGATGTTCATCATCGCTCCGGCGGCGATGACCACGAATCTCTGCCAGCGCTTCTTGGCCATGAAATCGTCCGGCTCCAGGGGCCGCCCGGGGTCGGTCAGCCCCTCGCCCAGGAATTTCACGTAACCCCCCATGAGCAGCAGGCTGACGCGGTAATCCGTGTGTCCGCGCTTGAATCCGAACAGCCTCCGGCCGAATCCCAGGGAAAAGACCTCGACGCGGATGCCCATGAGCCTGCCGGCCAGGAAATGCCCGAGCTCGTGGGCGAGGACGATGACCGAAAAGACGATGAGAAAGGCGATCAGGTACTGGGCATTGGACAGGACGGCGTTCAGGAAATTTGACATGGGTTCACCTTCGGGGGATCCATTGCGCGGTCGCCCGGCGGGCGT
>VGJG01000151.1 GCA_016867615.1 Candidatus Aminicenantota bacterium
GAGGACGCTTCGGACCGAATCCGAGAGGAGAAGACGCCATGCTCTTCGTATTTTTGATTTTCATCGGACTCTTCGTCCTTTTCGTCGTCGGGCTTTACAACAGCCTCGTCACCCTGCGCAACCGCTGCGACAACGGCTGGGCGCAGATCGACGTCCAGCTCCGTCGGCGCTACGACCTCATCCCCAACCTGGTGGAAACGGTCAAGGGCTACGCCAAGCACGAGCGGGAGGTCTTCGAGCGTGTGACCCAAGCCCGCACCCAGGCCATCAGCGCCGGGACGGTCAAGGAACAGGGCTCGGCCGAGAACATGCTCCAGGGCGCGCTCAAAAGCCTGTTCGCCGTGGCCGAGAACTACCCCGAGCTCAAGGCCAATCAGAATTTCCTCATGCTCCAGGAGGAGCTGGCCGGCACGGAGTCCAAGGTGGCCTACTCCCGGCAGTTCTACAACGACTCGGTGATGAAATTCAACACCCGCATCCAGATGTTCCCCTCGAACATTATCGCCGGCATGTTCGGCTTCAAGGAGCGCGATTATTTCGAGATCGGCGCGGGCGAGGCGGCGGCCAAAGAGCCGGTTAAAGTCAGCTTTTCTTAAGATCCCACCGGCCGAGCCCGGCGCCCCGCGATGTTCGAGCAGATCTCGGAGAACAAGTTCAAGTCCGGCGTACTGGTCTTCTGCTTCCTGGTCCTGATCTTTCTCCTGGTTTGGCTCCTTCAGTACCTGATGGGCCTGGGTGTGGCGGGCTTCGTCCTGGCTCTGGTCTTCGCCTCCTTCACGGCGTTCCTCAGCTACTGGGCCAGCGACAAGATCGTCCTGGCCATGAGCCGCGCCCGGCCCGTGACCAAGGAGGAATATCCCTACCTGCACAACGTCGTCGAGGGCTTGGCCATCGCCGCCGGGATCCCCGCCCCCCGCTGCTACGTCATCGACGACACGGCGCCCAACGCCTTCGCCACGGGGCGCAACCCCAAGAACTCGGTCATCTGCGTCACGACCGGACTTCTCCAGAAGCTCAACCGCGCGGAGCTCGAGGGGGTCATCGGCCACGAGATGTCCCACATCAGGAATTACGATATCCTCCTCCAGACCCTGACCGTGGTCATGGTCGGAATCGTCGCCCTCCTCAGCGACTGGATCCTGCGGGGCGTTTTCTGGGGCGGCGGCCGGCGCCGCTCGAGCAGCCGGGATCGGGGGGGAGGCCAGCTGGCCCTCGTCCTGGTCGCGGTGGGGCTCGTGCTGGCCGTCCTCAGCCCCATCGTTTCCCAGCTCATCAGGCTGGCCGTCTCCCGGAGGCGCGAGTTCCTGGCCGACGCCTCGAGCGCCCAGCTCACCCGCCATCCCGCCGGACTGGCATCGGCCCTGAGAAAGCTCGCCTCCGACCCCGAGCCGCTCGAGGCGGCCAACAAGGCCACGGCCCACCTGTACATCATCAACCCCCTGAAGAACGTCAAGGGGGTCGTCAATAAGCTGTTCAGCACCCATCCGCCCATCGAGGAGCGCATCGCCGCCCTGGAGCGGATGTAGGCCGCGCCCGTCGCTCCCGGACCGGCTTTTTTCAAATTGCCTTGAGGACTTGTTTTTTTGAAATGGGCCCCATATAATAATCCCTGGCGGGGTCGTAGTTCAGCTTGGTTAGAACGCCGGCCTGTCACGCCGGAGGTCGCGAGTTCAAGTCTCGTCGGCCCCGCCATCCCTCTCCGAAACCAGCTTCCTTGGCCCTCCCTAATTCTAGGGAGGGCAGGGTGGGTTAATAAGATTAGGCAGATAAAGAGCTGGTTTCGGAATCTTTATCTTTTACCAGCTTCCTTGGCCCTCCTCTCTTCTTACTTATTTCGCCAAGGGGGGATAGAGGTAAGCCCGATCTCCGGCGCGGCGACGTGCCGCCGCGATCCAAAGCGGCCTCGTGCGGCCGCACTCCAAAGCGGCGATGCGTCGGCCGCTAACCTTTCCGCAGACGTTTTCAAGTTCCCCTCGGATTCGTCAGAGGACGGCCGTTGACATCCCCCCCTCCCGCCGCTTACAATATCCGTGTTGAATCTGGGGGCGAAAGGATTCGACGGAGATATTGAGGCTGGGGCTGCATGCCGAGATTCCATCGACCTCGTAAAACGGTGGGCCCAAGTAAGTGCAGAACAACTGCCCTTAGCTGCCTAACAACTAGACAGCCGTCTCCCGGGACACTCTCCCGCGGTTCCCGGGGGGCGCCGACCAGCGGGATAGCGGACCGGACCCGCCCTAGTACCGGCGAGCGAAACCCGACGGGGCTGGCTCCGCGGATTCCCTCCTCTTCGGAGAAGCGGAGTGAGAGCAGCGAAGAGGATACGCATGTAGACGCCCCTCGCTGAATGTCTTCGGACGCGGGTTCGATTCCCGCCGCCTCCATATTTTCAGCTTCGGAAGAAGGAAACGTGACGAACACGCCGCATCGCCCCGCCGCCGTTTTGCTCGCCGCGCTGCTGTTCTCTTCCCTGGCCGCCCAGCAGAGCGTCACGGTGCGCGTCCAGGTCCGGGATTACCCGGATTTCACCCGCCTGACCCTCGAATCCTCCGACAGGCTGGAAACCAGCTTGACCCGGACGGGCGGGACCCTGGAGATCAGCGTCGACTCGCCGGCCGCCCTGCGTCTTCAGACCGCACCCGTTTCCAGCCGCCTGATCAGGTCGGTCGCCTGGGGCCGACGCGAGGGGCGCCAGGTCTTGACCGTCGGGCTCAAGTCATCGGACTTCACCTACCAGGCTTTCACCGCCAACCGGCCCTTTCAACTGATGGTCGATTTCAGGGAAGGCGAGTCCGCCGCGCCGCCCCCCGCCCGCGAAAAAAGCGACGCCCCCCCTCCCGTGGCCCGGACAACGCCCCGGCCGTCCTCCGGGGTGAGGACGATCGTCCTCGACCCGGGGCACGGGGGCATCGAGCCGGGCGCCAAGGGACGATTCGGAGCCCTGGAGAAAGACATCACCCTGGCCATCGGCCTGAAGCTCAAGGCCGTGATCGAACGGAACCTGTCCTTCCGGGTGATCATGACCCGGGACAAGGACGTGGCGGTCTCGCTCGAGAACAGAGCCGCCCTGGCCAACAACAACGACGCCCTGCTGTTCATCAGCATCCACGCCAACGGCTCCTACAAGAAGAGCTCGCACGGATCGGAGACGTTCTTCTTGAGCCTCAACGCCTCGGACGAGGAAGTCAGACGTCTGGCCTATTTCGAGAACACCCAGGGAGAGCTCGAGGGCCATCTTGCCGCCCAGGAAGAAGAGCAGGACGTTCTGCGCATGATCCTCTGGGACATGGCCCAGGCGGCGCATATCCGGCAGAGCAGCCGGCTGGCCGAGCTCATCCAGACCGAGCTCAACACTCTCCTGGGCACGGCCAACCGAGGGATCAAGCAGGCTCCCTTCAAGGTCCTGGCCGAGGTCGCCTGCCCGGCCGTCCTGGTCGAAACGGCCTTTTTGTCCAATCCCGAGGAGGAACGCCGGCTGGTCAACGATGAATTCCAGAATCAAGTCGCCCAGGCCATATTCCAGGGCCTGGTGAGCTACATCCGTCTCTATCCCCCCGAAGGCGGACGCTGATGCCGCGCCGCCGCATCCTGGTGCTCGTCGTCCTGGGCCTGACCCTGGTCTTGGCCGCCGTCCTTTTTTTTCTCAGGGGGGGATGGGAAAAGCCCTGGACGGAGGAGGAAATACCCGTGTCCGGGGACACGGCCCCTCCCCCGGGGGAGACCGAAATGAAAAAGGTTCTGCTCTTTTTCCCCTCCGAGGCCGACGAGCTTCTCCATCCCGAAGAGCGGGAGATCGTCTCCGGGCCGACAGTGGAAAGGGAAGCCCGGCGTCTGGTCGAGGAGCTCATCAACGGATCCCGGACCGGCCTCATCTCCCCCATTCCCCCCGAGTCGCAGCTCCGACAGCTGTTCATCACCCGGGAGGGGACGGCGGTCGTGGATTTTTCCAAGGAATTCGGGGACCGGCATCCCTCCGGCACTTCGGCGGAGATGGCCACGGTTTTTTGCCTGGTCAACTCCCTGACCCGCAATTTCAGCTCCATAAAGAGAGTGTTCATCCTGGTCAACGGCAACGAAAGGGAAACTTTGAACGGGCACATCAGCCTGGCCAAACCCTTTCCGCCGGCGTCGTCCCTGATCGCCGAGTGAGGGTCCCTTCCGGGTGAAAAAACTGAAGCGGGTCGTCATCCTCGGCTTTCCCAACGTCGGCAAGTCGAGCCTCTTCAACCGGCTGACGGGCCGGAGAAAATCCCTCGTGCATTCGCTGCCGGGCATGACCCGGGACGCCGTGTCCGGGGTCTGTCGCTTCGGCGAGCGGGTGTTCGAGCTGGTGGATACGGGAGGCTTTTTCGGCGCCCCGGACGAGCCCTTCTCCACCCGGGTCCGGGAGACGGCCTGGCGGGAAGCCCAGCGGGCCGACGTGGTGCTGTTCGTCCTCGACGCTCGACGCGACCTCCTGCCGGGAGAGGAAGAGCTTTTTTCCGACCTGAAGAAGAAGGGCAAACGCGTCCTGGTGGCGGTCAACAAGGTGGACACCCTGGCCCAGGAGGGGCGGCTGGGGGATTTCTACAGGCTGGGAGGGGGAAGGATCATTCCCCTTTCGGCCGAGCACAACCGGAATCTGGAGGCGCTCGAATCGGCCCTGGCCGAGGAGCTGCCGGCTGACGCTCCGGCCGACGCCCCGGCCGAGGCCCTGCGGGTGGCTTTCGTCGGACGGATCAACGTAGGCAAGTCCTCGCTCATCAACCGCCTGTGCGGCGAGGAGCGGCTGATCGTCAGCCGGGTCCCGGGCACGACCCGGGACAGCACCGATGTCCTCCTCCTGAGGGAGGGGATGCCGTTCCTCCTCGTGGATACGGCGGGGCTGCGCAAGCTCAGCCGCACGAGAGACGAGAGGGAGAAGGCGGGGATCATCCGCTCGAAGAAGAACATCGCCCGGGCGGACGTCGTCTGTCTGGTCATGGACGCCGGGGAATGCCCCACCCGACAGGACACGGCCGTGGCCCATCTGGCCAAAGAATCCGGGAAGCCCCTGGTCCTGGCGGTCAACAAGTGGGACCTGACGTCCGCAAGCGGGGACGAAGCCCGGCAGCTCCGGGAGCGGGTCTTCCGCAAGCTGGAGTTCGTCGGCTATGCGCCCCTGGTTTTCGTCTCGGCCCTGAAGGGGACGCGGGCGGTCAAGGTTTTGGACCTGGCACGAGAAGTTTTCGAGGCCGCCGGCCGCTGCGTCGAAACGCCCCGACTCAACGATTTCTTAAGCCGGACGCTCGCCGCCCACCCCCCCTGCCCCGCGA
>VGJG01000152.1 GCA_016867615.1 Candidatus Aminicenantota bacterium
GCGACCCCGTCTTCCGCGCGTCTTCCGCGTCTTCCGCGTCCTTGACAAGCGGAAACCCTTTCCTGTATGAATGGAATCCACGAAGGGAAAACCGAGATGTTCGTCTGGGTCTTTCATCGCGTGACCGGCTTGTTGCTCATCGGATTCCTGGGCGTCAAGTTCCTGACGTCCTTCTTCCTGATGACCAAGGCCGAGAAGCCCGACTGGGCGCTCCTCCTCCACACCAACCCCCTCATCGACGTCGTGCTCATCATCTCCATCGTCTACCACGCCCTCTACGGGCTGCGGACGGTCATCCTCGACCTCGGGCTGCGGCGCGAGAAGCTTCTCTTCTGGGTCTTCACCGTCCTGGGAACGCTCATCAGCGCCGGCCTGCTCGTCCTCTATTTCACCCGGGATTACTGATGTCGCCCAGCGTTTTCAAGCCCGGCGCTTTTGTCCCCGGAGCCGGCAGGCAACGCGCCGTCATCCTCCGGAGAAGCCTCTCTGCGATGCCGGAATCCAGTTCGCATCCGCGGGCAGGGGCCGCAGGGCGCCGGCCTTTCCCCGCTGTCCGTCCGACGGATTGGGCAATGGCCGCCCGCCGGAAGGGGCGGCCGGGAGGCGTCGGGATCAGGAAGGGATCGGCCGCCGCATGATCCGCCACGACATCCTGATCGTAGGCAACGGCCTGGCGGGCCTGGCGGCGGCGCTGAGCGCCGACCCGAAGCTCTCCACGGCCGTGATCTCCAAGGTCCACCCCCTGCGATCCCACTCCGTGGCCGCCCAGGGAGGGGTGAACGCCCCGTTGGGCAACAGCCCGGCCGGCCGCGACGACAGCCCCGAGCGCCACGCCTACGACACGGTCAAGGGGGGCGACTTCCTGGCCGACCAGGACGCGGCCGAGCTCATGTGCCGCGAGGCCGTGCCGACGATCATCGAGCTCGAGCACCTGGGCGTCCCCTTCAGCCGTTTCCCGGGAGGCGTCATCGCCCAGCGGCCCTTCGGCGGGGCGGGCTTTCCCCGGACGTGCTATGCCGCCGACCGCACCGGCCAGGTCATGCTTCACACCCTTTTCGAACAGGCCCTGAAGCGGAACGTCAAGCTCTACAACGAGTTCATGGTCACCAAGCTCGTCCTCAAGAACGGCCGCTGCTGCGGCGTCGTGGCGTACGCCTACGACCGCGGGGAGTTCGTCCCCATCCGGGCTCGGGCGGTCGTCTTCGCCGTGGGCGGTTACGGCCGCCTCTACCTGAGGACGACGAACGCCTACACCACGCTCGGGAGCGGCATCGGGCTTGCCTTCCAGGCCGGACTGCCGCTCAAGGACATGGAGTTCATCCAGTTCCATCCGACCTCGCTCTACGGCAAGAACATCCTGATCTCCGAGGCGGCCCGGGGCGAGGGCGGTTATCTGGTCAACTGCCGGGGCAAACGGTTCATGGCCGACTATGCGCCCCAGGCCATGGAGCTCGCTCCCCGGGACATCGTCGCCCGGGCCATCCAGACCGAGATCGACCGGGGCCGGGGGTTCGAGGGCGAGTACGTCCATCTCGACCTGACCCACCTCGGGCGGGATAAGATCCTGAAGCGCCTGCCGGCCATCCGCGAGATCTGCATCAAGTTCGCGGGGCTGGATCCCGTGGAGACGCCCATTCCCATCCAGCCCGCCCAGCACTACTCCATGGGCGGCATCGACGTCGGCAACGACTGCGCGACCGGCGTTCCGGGCGTCTTCGCCGCCGGGGAGTGCTCCTGCGTCAGCGTCCACGGCGCGAACCGCCTGGGCGGAAACTCGCTCCTCGAGACCGTGGTCTTCGGCAAGATCGCCGGCCGCTCGGCCTCGCTCTATGCCAGGGGCGCGGGAGCCGGCCCGGCGGGCGCGGAGAAGGCCCTCCAGGACGGCTTGCGGAAAGTCGAGAAGCAGGTCGAGGGCTGGGAGAAGCGGACCGAGGGCGTCCCCATCCATCACCTCCTGCAGCGCATGAAAGTCCTCATGACCGCCAAGGCGGGGGTTTTCCGCGACCGGAAGAACCTCCGGGAGGCCGTGGACGGGGTCCTGCAGATGCGCCGGGATTACGGCCGGGTCATCCGCACCGGCCGCAACCGCCGCTACAGCCAGGAGATCGTCAACATCTTCGAGTTCGAGCACTCGCTGGAGCTGGCCGAGGCCATCACCCGCGGCGCGCTCCACAGGGAGGAGACGCGCGGCTCCCATTTCCGGACGGACTTTCCCAAGCGGGACGACAAGAAATGGCTCAAGCACACGCTGGCCTATCTCCGGAACGGCAAGGTCGAGCTCGGCTCGAAGAAAGTGCGCTTCACGAAGTACAAGCCCGAGGAGCGGAAGTATTAAAATGAAATACACCTTCCGCGTCCTGCGCTTCGACCCGACGAGGGACCGCGATCCCCGCTTCCAGGACTACGTCTACGAACCCCGGGGCAAGACGACCGTTCTCGAGGCGTTGATGGACATCCGCAACGAGCAGGACTACGACCTCTCCTTCCGCTACAGCTGCCGGGAGGGCGTGTGCGGCTCGTGCGGCCTGGTCATCAACGGCCGCTTCGACCTCGGCTGCCGCACGATGCTCGACACGCTCGATTCGGACACGGTCGTTCTGGAGCCGCTCCCCAACCTCGAGGTCAAGAAAGACCTCGTCGTGGACATGGCGCCCTTCTGGAAGGCCCTGCAGGAGGTCGAGCCCTTCCTCTTCCCGGCCGACGAGGCGCCCGAGCGGGAGCACCGGGTCGAGGACCGGCAGATGGAGAAAATCGACCAGTTCGTCTCCTGCATTCTGTGCGCCTGCTGCTACGGCGCCTGCCCGGTCGTGGCCCGCGACGGCAGCTATCTCGGGCCGGCCGCCCTGGCCAAGCTCAACCGCTTCGTCCGCGATCCGCGCGACCGGCGGCCCTTCCGCAGCTGGGCCAAAGTCGACACCGAGGGCGGGGTCTGGGGCTGCGACACGGTCTTCCGCTGCAACGAGGCCTGCCCGCGCGAGGTCCGGCCGGCCGACGGCATTCAGGCGCTGCGGAGGGCCATGACCTGGAACAAGATCAAGAGGATGTTCAAAAGAGAGCGATGAAACTCAAGACGTCTCTGTACTCGCGCCGCAAGTTCCTGAACGGCCTGCTGGCCGGCGGGCTGGGATCGCTCGTCGCTTCGCTGCTTTATCCCCTGCTGCGTTCCGTCATCCCGCCCTACAAGGAGCCGGACGAGGTGCGGCTTCCCGGCGCGGATTTCAACGGCCTGGAGCCCGGCGATGTCCGGCCTTTCGCCTGGGACATCAAGCCCGGTTTTATCAAAAAGAACTCCGACGGGACCTTCACGGCCTTTGTGGGCGTCTGCACCCACCTCGACTGCAACGTCTCGTATGTCCCGGCCGAGAAGAAGTTCTTCTGCGCCTGCCATGACGGCTGGTACGACGCCGACGGCCGCAACATCGCCGGGCCGCCGCCGACGCCGCTCCGCCGCCTGACGGTCGTCGCGGAGGGCGCGGAGCTCGTGATCAGGAAGGAGACGCCCGCATGATCGCCGGCGGCCGCTGGACGGCGTTCCGCCGCTGGCTCGACGAGCGGCTGGGTTTCGAGGCCGTCCTGGGGTTCATGAGGCGCAAGACCGTCCCGAAGAGCGGCCACACGGTCTGGATGTACACCGGGAGCGCCATCCTGATCTTTTTTGCGATCCAGGTCGTGACCGGCGTCATCCTGGCCTTCTACTACCGGCCGACGCTCGAGGAAGCCAACGCCAGCGTCGCCCGCATCGTGACCGACGTCCCCCTGGGCTGGGTCGTGCGCTCGATCCATTCCTGGTCGGCGACGTTCATGATCACCTTCGTCTTCATCCACCTGGTCGGCATCTGGCTCCTCAAGTCCTACCGCAAGCCCCGGGAGCTCACCTGGATGAGCGGCGTGCTGCTCCTTTTCTGCTCGCTGTTCTTCGGGTTCACGGGCTATCTTCTGCCCTGGGACGCGCTCTCCCTCTCGGCGACCAAAGTCGGGACGGACATCCCGCGGGCCGTACCCGTGGTCGGGGATTTCGTCACCAAGCTGCTGCGCGGCGGCGATGACGTGAGCGGGGAGACCCTCAGCCGCTTCTTCAGCATTCACGTCTCGGTCCTGCCCCTGGCGCTCCTGGCCGTGCTGGCCCTCCACGTCTTTCTCATCCAGAAGCTGGGGATGAGCCTGCCCCTCGAGGCCGAGGTCAAAAAGAAGCGCCTGCCCGAGATCCCCTTCTGGCCGAACTTCGTCTACCGCGAGGCGATCGTCTGGCTCGTCCTGTTCGGCGCTCTGCTCAGCGTGGCCGTCTTCCTGCCCCCGGGGCTGGGCGCCGCGGCGGATCTGCGGGCGCCCGCGCCCGAGGGCATCAAGCCGGAGTGGTATTTCCTCTTTCTCTTCCAGACGCTCAAGATCTTCCCGCCGAAAATCTGGTTCCTTCAGGGGGAGACCGTGGCCGTGCTGGCCATCCTGGCCGGCGTCCTGTTCTTTTTCTTCATCCCTCTCATCGACAACAAACCCGCCTCGCGCAAGGGCAAGGTCCTGACCGCCGTCGCCTGGCTGTTCATCGTCTACGCCCTGGCCATGTCGGCCTGGAGCCTGGCCGGGCCGAAGCCCGCGGCCGAGGCGGCCGGAGCGGCTCATGAGCTCGCCGCCGGGCCGCAAAGCGCCGGGGAGCGGACCGGGATCTACGTCTTCCTCGCCTGGACGTGGGCGACGATCGTCTTCCTGGTTTTCGTGATGCGGGTCAAGGTGCGCGAAGTCGACGCGCTCCACGCGGTCGGCTATTTCCGCGAAAAGAACGGCCCGGCGAAGGAGTGATCGTTCCGAGAGGAACGATGGGCGGCCGAGAACCCACGGCAAACCGGATGATGACCGGCGGATATGCCCATCGGCTTGCCGTGTGGACGCCCTGCCGTCGGGGGTTCCAAGTTGTGTGTCTCCCAAGACTAACTGGCAACCGTAAGAACATCGATATGCGATTCTTAATGCAAGGAACCGTAAGGACATCGATATGTAAACGACTAGACGAGGGGATCGATGGCTGTTCCTTTGAAGGGGAACGGAACCGACTTGATGAGCTTCCCCTCGTACTTGATAAAGACTCTCCGGTGATGGGTAGAGAGCGTGGCCGCCCTCGGGGGGTCAGCTGAGCGAAGCGAAGCGACGGGGGGGGCTTGACTCTCCCTCCCGCTCCCCGCAGTCGCTGAAGGATGGCATGTCTGAATGACGAGGCGGAACGGACGAAGGACGGTCGGAAGTCAATGACGCCCAGGCAAAGAATCGAATGCCTGCTCTCGGGCAGGCCCGCGGAC
>VGJG01000153.1 GCA_016867615.1 Candidatus Aminicenantota bacterium
CAATTCGACCTCGCTCCCGGAGCGCTCCTTCTCAGGGACCTGGAGGGGGAAACGCTCCCGGCCTCTCATCTCGAGCTCGAGCCCGGGGATGAGATCCGCTTCGTGGAAAAGGACGGCGCGCTGAGACTTCTCGAAGCGGCCGCCGCCGACGACAATCCCGTCTTGGACAGGCCCTCGGCTTACAACCGCTGGCAGGTCCGTCTGAGCCATGCCGAGGTCGAGAGGAGGGTCAACGAGCATTATCCCCTGGGCGGACTGGTCGATGTCGTTCCCTCGAAAAGAGGCGCGTCCCCCAGGGTGACGGAGCTCCTCCTGGCGGGTTCCGAAGCCCAGGTCGCCGTCCGCGGGCTCAAGGTTCGGTGGGTTCTCGGCCTGAGGGACACGTGGTTCACCGTGGACCGCGAACACAACGACCAGGGCCTGATCTCTCATTTCGTCTTCACCGGACGGGGGTGGGGTCACGGCGTGGGCTTGTGCCAGGTGGGCGCCTACCGTCTCGCCCAGCTCGGAAAGGGGTTCGAGGCGATATTGAAAAAATACTACCGGGGCATTACAATAGACAAAATTTATTAAACCCAAGTTGATTAAAAATGTCGCCCCGGAAGAAAGCGGCGGGCGCGGGCGGGCGCCCGGCGCAAGAAGAGTACAGGGAAGACCAGACTCCCTCCAGCGGCATATTTTTTAAGGCCGGCCGCGTCCTCTACTCCGGACGGTCCGCGCACCAGAAGATCGAGGTCATCGACAACGAAGCCTTCGGCCGCGTCCTTTTCCTGGACGGGCTTGTGCAGACCACGGACCGGGACGAATTCTTCTACCACGAGATGCTGGCCCATCCGGCCCTGACGACGCACCCCGGACCGCGGCGGCTGCTCATCGTCGGCGGCGGCGACGGGGGCCTGCTCCATCAGTCCCTGGCCTACCCCCTGGAAAGGGTCGTCCTGTGCGAGATCGACCCGGATGTCATCGAAGTCTCCAAGGCCTTTTTCCCCTGGCTCGAGCCCGGGCTGCGCGACGGCCGGGTGGAGCTCGTGCTGGCCGACGCCGATGATTTTATCGGGCGGTCGAAAGAGAAATTCGATGTCATCCTCGTGGACTCCTCCGACCCCGTCGGGCCCTCGACGGTCCTGCATGAGGAAGCTTTTTTCCGGCGCTTGAAGACGCGTCTCGGGGCGGAGGGCGTCCTGGCCGCCCAGGCCGGCTCGCTCCTCTTCCATCGGGACTCCTTCCGCAGGACGGGCGCGTTCCTGAGCCGCCTGTTCCGCGTCGCCCGGATGTACCTGGGTCCCGTTCCCACCTATCCCGGCGGGATGTGGTGCTACCGCTATCTGGCCGAAGGGGCCGATCCGTTCCGGTTCTTCAGGCAGCCTCCCCCGGGCCTGCGGTACTACAACCGGGAGGTCCACGAGGCCGCTTTCGCCCTGCCCGGCCTCCTGAGGGAGGATCTGGATTGATCGCCGCCCTGTGCCTGTGCCTCCAGCTCCTCGCCCTGCCTTACGCTCCCAAAGAGGGAGCAACGACCATCAGGGACAGCCTGGGCAGGACGGTCGCCGTGCCCGAGCGCGTCCGCCGGGTCCTCTCGCTGCAACCCGAGGTGACGCGCATCATCGTCGCCCTGGGCGCCGGGCCGAGTCTCGTCGGCCGGGACGATTTCCTCGCCAGGTTCGACCACCTCTTTCCCCTCATCCATCCCGCACAGGCCGGACTTCCGGTCGTGTCCGCGGCCGACGGTTTTCCCAAGTTGGAGGTCGTCCTGCGCCTCGACCCCGACCTCATTATCGCCTCTCCCTCGGAGGCGGGCCTGCCCGATCTCCTTCAGAAGAAAACCGGCAAGCCGGTCCTGGCTTTTTCCTCGATGGGCCGGTTCGAGGATCTCCTGAGGGAGATCCTGTGGGTGGGAGCCGCCCTGGGCCGGGCGGAGAGAGCCGGGACGCTGGCGCGTTTCCTGCGGGAAAAGCTCGAGGCTGTGCGGCGGCGCACGGAGGACATCCCCGCCGAGCGGCGGCCGGCGGTCTACGTCTCCTTCTGGGGGTCGTTCACCCGGTCCCCGGTGGGCTATGAACCCGTGGCGGCGGCCGCGGGGCGCAACCTGGCCGACGGCCTGTTGCCCTCGCGCTTGGGGTCGGTCGCCGTCGAGGTCAGCTTGGAGAGGATCCTGGCCTGGGATCCGGAAATCCTTCTTCTTCACGGCAACTATCTTCCCGGGGAGAGGACGGTCAACGTCGCCGGGGTCCTGTCCGACCCGCGTCTGCGTTCGGTCCGGGCCGTGAAAGACTGCAGAGTGTATTATACCTTCGGGTTCTGGCACTGGTGGGACCCGGCCCTGGCCCTGGTGGAAACGATCATGCTGGCCAAGCTGTTCCATCCGGAGAGGTTTCAGGACGTGGATGTCGTCCGCGAGGGGAACGAGGTCTTCCGGGTGTTCTACGGGATGGAGGGAGGGTTCGACGCCCTGCGGCGCAAGCTCGAAATCCCCGACGGCCCGTGGAGATGACGCGCCGTGGACAAAAAAAATCGAAAAAGCCGCAGGGTCTTGGGCATCCTGATCATGGCCCTGCCCGTGGCTCTCTTCGTCCTGTCGCTCAACGTCGGCTCGTACTCCATACCCGCCGGGGACATGGGCAAGACGCTCCTGTCGCTCGTCGTTCCCTCCCTGCGGCAGGACGTGCCCCAGGTGCACAGGGACATCGTGCTCCACATCCGCTTGCCCCGTCTGCTTCTGGCTTTGGCCGCGGGCGCCTCGTTGGCCGTCTCGGGCGCGGCCCTGCAGGCCCTGTTCCGCAACCCCCTGGTGAATGAGTACATCCTGGGCTTGAGCTCGGGCTCGGCTTTCGGCGCCGCCCTGTCCCTGGTGTTCCTGGGGCGGAGTTTCCCTCCCCAGCCGGCGGCGTTCGTTTTCGCCATGGTCGCCGTAATGGCCGTGCTGCTCATCGCCGGGCGGCCGGAATCCGGCCTGGTCTCGCTTCTCCTGACGGGGGTCATCGTCAGCGCCTTTTTTTCCGCTCTGCTGATGCTCGTCGAGTTTTTCGCCAGCCCCTACGCCCTCCAGTCTCTGTTCTACTGGCTGATGGGCAATCTCGCCCTGGCCGGCTGGCGGGACCTGGCTTTGGCCCTGCCGCTCATGGCCGCGGGGCTGACGCTTCTCATCCTTCTTCGCTGGAGGATGAACGTCCTGTCGATGAGCGATGAGGAGGCCCGGGCCGCGGGCGCGGACGTCCGGCGGGAAAAATGGCTGGTCATACTGGCGGCGACGCTCGTCACCGCCGCCGCCACGTCGGTGGCGGGCATCATCGGCTGGCTGGGCCTCATTGTTCCTCATCTGGTGAGGATGGCCGTCGGAGCGGACAACAGGATCGTCATCCCCCTGTCCGCCGCTCTGGGGGCCAGCTTCCTCCTGGCCGCCGACACCGTGACGCGCAGCCTGACCTCGATCGAGATACCGGTCGGCATTTTCACCAGCCTGATCGGCATCCCCATTTTTCTGGCCCTGCTGAAGAAGTCGAAAAAGGTCTGGCTGTGAGCCTGCAGGTCCGGTCCCTGGCCTACTCCAACAAGAATTTCACGCTCCGCCTGGACGCCCTGGAGTTCGCCGCAGGGCGCCTGACGGGCATCGTCGGGCCGAACGGCGCCGGAAAGACCACGCTGCTCAAATGCCTGGGGGTCCTCCTGCCCCTCGAGCGGAAGAGCGTCTTCCTCGACGGCCGGGACCTGGCGGCGATGCCCGCCGCCCACCGGGCGCGCCGTCTGAGCTACGTGCCCCAGGAGCACGTTCCGACCTTCAGCTACACGGTCCGGGATTTCGTCCTGACCGGCCGGGCGGCCCATCTGGGCCTCTTCGCCCTCCCCGCCGCTCGGGACGCGGCCGCGGTCGAAGAGGCGCTGGAATTCGTCGGGCTCAGGCCCTTCGCCGGCCGTCCCTACGTTCAGCTGTCGAGCGGCGAGCGGCGGCTGGTGCTCATCGCCCGGGCGCTGGCCCAGGACGCCGATGTCCTTCTTCTGGACGAGCCCACGACTTTTCTCGACCCGCGCCACGAGGTCGAGGTCCTGGGCTTCATAAAGCGGCTGACCCGGGAGCGGCGGATCACCGTCCTGGTAACGCTCCACAACCTGGATATGGCGGTCAAATATTCAGACGCCCTGGTGTTCCTCAAGGAGGGCCGGGTCCATGCCGCCGGGCCGCCGGAGGAGGTTCTGAGCGAGTCCCTGCTCGAGGACGTCTACGACATCCCGATGCGCATCGTCCATTGTGACGGGCACAAGCTCATCGTCAGGTAGCGGTGGGCCGAGGGATGCCGCCGCGGCGCATGCCGCACCGCTCCCCGGCGCCGGCGGGGCCGGTGCGGGTGATGTGTCCCGCCGGTAGGGAGCGTCTCTTTCAGTATAGGGAAGCGAAAAAATAATGCCCCGAGCTCCGAGAGGGAAAAAAAAGGGAGGGCGGTCCTCCGAAAGCCGGACGTCCGGAGTCGAGATCAATCCCCAGTTCCGGCGGGCGCTCGACCTGCTGGAAGGCTCGAGCCGTCATGTGTTCATCACCGGCCGGGCGGGAACGGGCAAATCCACCCTGCTCGAGCATTTCCGCGACACGACCCTCAAGCGGGTCGCCGTCCTGGCGCCCACGGGCGTGGCCGCCCTGAACGTCCGGGGCCAGACCATCCATTCCTTCTGCCGCTTCAAACCCGGCATCACTCCGGACACGGTCAGGAAGCTCAAGCCGTCCAAGCCCGGCGGCTCCGCGGGCGGCGGCCGCGACTCTAGGGACGCGAACATCTATAAGAAATTCGAGACCGTGATCATCGACGAGGTCTCCATGGTCCGGGCCGACCTCCTCGACTGCGTCGAGAAGTTCCTGCGGCTCAACGGCCCCGACTCCGGCAAGCTCTTCGGCGGCCTGCAGATGGTCTTCATCGGCGACCTGTACCAGCTCCCCCCCGTCGTCACCTCCTCCGAGAAGGGGCTGTTCTCCGGCCTCTACGAGACGCCTTATTTTTTCTCCGCCCGCGTTTTCCGGGACGCCCGCTTCTCCATGGAGCTCGTCGAGCTGGAGAAGGTCTACCGCCAGAGCGAGGAGGAGTTCATCGGCCTGCTGAACGCCATCCGCAACCGCACGGCCACGGACGCCGACCTCGCCCGGCTCAACGAGAACTGCGACCCCGATTTCGTCCCGGCCGAGGATGAATTCTACATCACCCTGACCAGCACCAACGACCTGGCCTCTGGCCGCAATCGCGAACAACTCGCCCGC
>VGJG01000154.1 GCA_016867615.1 Candidatus Aminicenantota bacterium
CAGGCCCTGGCTTTCAAGTACAAGCCCGGTCAATTCGCCATGGTCTCGGTCCTGGGAGCGGGCGAAGCTCCCTTCTGCCTGTCCTCCCCCCCCTCCCGGCCCGGGCTCCTCGAATTCTGCATCCGGAAGGCGGGCTCCGTGACCGCCGCCCTGTTCGCCCTCAAGGAAAACGCCTTCATCGGCGTCCGGGGGCCTTACGGCAACGGCTTCCCCATCGAACAGATGACGGGCAAGGACATCTTGATCACCATCGGCGGCCTGGGCGTCGCCCCCCTCCGCTCGGTGCTGCTCTACTGCCTGGACAACCGCGACCAGTTCGGCAAAGTCTCCGTGCTGTACGGCGCCAAGAAGCCCTCGGAGATGATCTTCCGCGAGGAATATTTCTCCCTCAAGGAGAGGGGCGACCTGGAATGCCACCTGACCGTGGACGGGGACGACACGGGCGCCTGGACGGAGAAGACCGGCGTGGTGACGACCCTCTTCCCCCTGCTCTCCAAGGTCAACCCCGAGAACACCTACGCCCTCGTCTGCGGCCCCCCGGTCATGTACAAGTTCGTCCTGCGGGAGTTCGTCAAGCTGAACATCCCCAAGCACCAGATCCTCATGACCCTCGAACGGCGGATGAAGTGCGGCGTGGGCAAATGCGGCCATTGCGCCATCGACTACATCTACACCTGCCTGGACGGACCAGTCTTCACCTACTGGGACGTCCTCCACATGCGGGAGCTCATCTGAGGAGACGGCCATGAGAAAAGACAAATTGAAGATCGGGATCTACGAGCTGACGGGCTGCGCCGGGGACGCCCTCCTCATCCTCGACTGCGAGGACGAGCTCATCAACATCTTCCACGCGGCGGACATCCAGTCGTTCCTGATGGCCAAGAGCGACAACATCGACGGCGAGCTCGACGTCGCCCTGGTCGAGGGTTCGGTCAGCACGGAGAAGGACCTCAAGGAGCTGCTCGATATCCGCAAGCGGTCCAAGGTGCTCGTGGCCATGGGCATCTGCGCCACCCTGGGCGGCCCCCAGGCCGCGTTCCTCGACCCGAAGGAATGGGAGCATAACCTGAAGCAGGTTTACGGCCAGACGGAAATGACCCACACCAAGCCCCTTCATTCCAAGCCCCTGGACGCCTACGTCAAGGTGGATTATTGCCTGCCCGGCTGTCCCATCGACAGGGAGCAGTTCCTCTCCACGCTCACCCGCCTCCTGGCCGGACATCCTCCCGAACTGCACCGCTTCCCCGTCTGCGTGGAGTGCAAGTGGCGGGAGAACGACTGCCTCCTCAACCGAGGCCTCTGCTGTCTCGGGCCGCTGACGGCCGCCGGCTGCCGCGCGGTCTGCCCCAGCCACAACCTGCCCTGCGTGGGATGCTGGGGGCCGGCCGAGGAAGCCAACCGCTCCGCCGAGTACCAGCTTCTCCTGGAAAAGGGCTTCGACCGGGAGATGATCCTGCGCAAGATGGCCAGCTTCAGCGGAACACGATTCGCCGAGTTCGCCGCCCGCTTCAGAGGAGAGAAGAAATGAAGACCATCAGCATCAACCACTTGGCCCGCGTCGAGGGCGCCGGCGGCGTGACAGCCACGATCGACGGCCAGGTCGTCACCGAGGTCAAGTTCCTCATCAACGAGGGCCCCCGGCTGTTCGAGAGGCTGACGATCGGCATGACTCCCGAGGAGGACCTCAACCTCGTCCCCCGCATCTGCGCCATCTGCACGCTGTCCCACCGTTACGCCGCCCTGCGCGGCCTGGAGAAAGCCCTGAAGGTCAAGGTGCCGGCCAAAGTGACGCTCCTCAGGGAGCTCATGCATCTCGGGGAGATGATCGAGAGCCATTCCCTGCACATCTACCTCCTGGCCCTGCCCGATTACCTGGGCTACCCCAACGCCATCGCCATGGCCTCCAAATACGGTTTCGAGGCCAAGGTCGGCCTGGAGATGAAGCAGTTCGGCAACCACATCATGAAAACCATGAGCGGCCGATTCGTGCACGGCGAGAATCCCTCGCTCGGCGGCTTCGGCCGCTTACCGACCCGGGAGGAGCTCGTGTTCATTAAGAACCGGGCCGTCCAATTCCTGCCCTTCGCCCTGAAGACGGTGCAGCTCATGTGCGAGCTGCCCTACCCCGACATCCCCGAGTCGGACACGCTGTACGTCTGCTGCCACCCCGCGGAGGGGCGGTTCGGGTTCATGGGCGATGAGATCATCCTTTCGAACGGCGACCTCATCGACGCCCAGGAATACAAGAAAGTCGCCAACGAGTTCATCGTCGCCCACTCCTACTGCAAGCGCAGCCACTACAAGGGCAAACCCTACTCGGTCGGGGCCCTGGCCCGGGTCAACAACCTGGGGGAGAGGCTGGGGGGCGAGGCCGGACGCGCCTTCAAGAAGTATTTCAACGACCGCTGGAAGAAAAACCCGCTCTTCAACAACGCCGCCCAAGCGTTGGAGGTCCTCTACTCCTTCGAGCGCATCCCCCAGGTCATCGACGAGGGTCTGCAGTTGCCCGACCCGGAGCCGGTCGCCCGGGGGAGGGAGTCAGGCAAGGGCGTCGGCGCCGTCGAGGCGCCGCGCGGACTCCTGTTCCACGCCTACGACATCTCCGCGGGGCGCATCACCCAGACCGACATCGTCACGCCTACGGCGCAAAACGCCGAGGACATCGAGCGCTACTGCTTCATCGCCGCCCAGACCCTGTTGAAAAAGGGCGAGGAGGACAAGATACGGGACCGCATGGACCTGGTGATCCGGGCCTTCGACCCCTGCATCAGCTGCTCGGCCCATATGGTCCAGGTCAACCAAGCCCCGGACGGCGACTGGAAAAACCGTCTGAGGCAGCTGGCCTCCGAGGGAGAGCCGGCCTTCGTCGGTCTCGGCCGCGAGGACCGGTCCGACGACGCCGCCGGCTTGGAGCTGGCCCGGCTCCTCAGGGAGCGCGGCGCGAAAGACGTCCGTCTGGCCCCGGAGATGGAGGAGGGCTCCGGTCCGGCGGACAGCGGGCGTCCTCTCGTCTTTATCGACGCCGTTGATTTCGGGGACAAGCCGGGGAAGATCTGCCTGCTGCCCCTGCGCCACGTCCTGTGGAACGCCACCTTGAGCCATCGACTGGCCGGGCTGACGGGCCTGCCATTCGACGCCGATCGGCTCCTGGACGCCCATCTTCTCGGCATCCAGCCCGCCTCGATCGCCGAGGGCCGCCGCATCTCGGCCGAGGTTCGGAGCGCCCTGGACGGAATTTGCGAATTCCTGTCAAGCTGAGTGTGCGAAACTCTGTCGGAAAGGGAGCCTCGTCCGGTGAGTAAGGCCCGGGCGAATCAAGGCTCCCTTTCAAATTTCATGCGTTGTTCAGGATCGTCCGGTCAGTCCGTTCGGCCATGTCCTTTTCCTGCATCAATCATCCCCGGCCGGACGATCCTCTTTTTCCCCCTCCGGGAGCTTTTCCCGGCCTGCGGGGAAATCCCCCCCGGTTGTTTCGTCCTGGATTCCCATGCTCCCGCCGCCGCCCCCGTAAGCCGGCCGGATCATGCTGCCCCTCGGTGTTGGCCTATCACGGGCTTGAGAGGGGGAAGGGATCATTTGGCACAAGGATTGCTTTAATCTCCCTGTAGACGGGATCCCATGAGTCAAGCGCCTAAGCGGCTACTGGTCATCGACCCGGATTCCCGGACACGCAAGGTTCTGGCGGGACTCCTGAAAAACGAGGGCTATGAGCCCGAGACGGCCCGCAATCTCTCGGAGGCCATCCACAAGGTCCCCGGGAGCGATTTCTTCTGCCTGGTCATGGATGTCGACCTCCCGGAGATGAAGGGCTACAAAGCCGTTCCCGTCCTGAAAAACCTGGACCCGGCCCTGAAGATCATCATGACCACCCGCCGCAACTCAAAAAAGCTGGAGACCCGGGTCAGGCAGGAGGACATTTTCTATTATTTCATCAAATCCTTCGGGAACGAGGAATTGAAACTGGCGGTCAACAGCGCTTTCAATCAAAAAAAGGAGGACAAAGCCATGAGCGTCTATCCCAAGATCCTGGTCATCGACGACGACCCGGACTTCCGGGCGGCGGTCACCCCCATCCTGAAATCCGCCCTGTATGAGGTCGTCACCGCTTCATCCCTGGAGGAAGGAAAAATGGCGATCCTGGCCGAGAAGCCGGACCTGATCCTCCTGGACATCATGATGGACAGTCTGTTCGACGGCTTCTCCTTGTGCAACGACGTCAAGACATCGCCCGAATTCCAGGCGGTCAGGGAAACGCCGGTGATCTTCTGCTCCGCGGTCAAGGAACTGGCCGGCAGCCGTTTCCAGTTCAAGGGCGACGAGCAGGGTCTGGCCGGACCGGACGACTACATCGACAAGCCCGTAAAACCCGAGGACCTGCTGGCCAGGATCAAGAAGCTCTTGAAAAAGTGACCGGGTCCGAACTCGAAAGAGGCGCTCCGGCCGGCCGCTGAAATCGCCGCTCCCTTGGGGTACAATGAAGATCCGGGGCGCTCCGGCCGGCCTCCGCGCCGGTCGTCGGACGGCGGGCCCGACCTAGAAAGATGAAGGGCGAGAAGCAGGTCCTCCTGATCATCGACGACGAGGAGTCCATGCGCGACTCCTGCAGCCAGATCCTGCTCAAGGACGGGTACCGTCCGGAAAAAGCGGAAAACGGAGAGGTCGGTCTGAGGAAGATCGGGGAGCTCGGCCCCCAGCTTGTCCTCGTCGACCTGAAAATGCCCGGCTTGAGCGGCTTCGATGTCCTGGAGCGCGGCCTCCGTCTCGACCCCGAGCTGGTTTTCGTGGTCATCACCGGTTATGCCACCGTGGACTCGGCCGTGGAGGCCATGAAAAAAGGAGCCTACGATTTTCTGCCCAAACCCTTCACCCCCGAGGAACTGAGGATCATCATCCGTCGCGGGCTGGAGCACCGCCGCCTCCGGCAGGAGGCCGAGGCGCTGAGACGGGAAAAAAAGCTCATGGAAGAGAACTTCATCACCCTCGTCTCCCACCAGCTCCGCAGCCCCCTGGTGGCCATTCAGCAGTACTTCGAGGTTCTGCTGGCGGGTTTGGTCGCGCCCCTCGAGGAGGGCGTCAAAGACATGCTGGGCCGGGCCGCGGAGCGGACCACCGCCCTCCTGCAGCTCATCAACGACTGGCTGGACCTCTCCCGTCTGAGTCACGTC
>VGJG01000155.1 GCA_016867615.1 Candidatus Aminicenantota bacterium
GGTCCGGCGCGGCTCGGGCCATGTCATCAACATCGGCTCGCTCGCCGGACGCGAGACCTATCCCGGGGGCAATGTCTATTGCGCCACCAAGTTCGCCGTGCGGGCCCTGTCCCAGGGCCTGCGCATGGACCTCCTGGGGACGGGCGTCCGGGTGTCGAGCGTCGACCCGGGCATGGTCGCCACCGAATTCAGCCTCGTCCGGTTCCACGGCGACGGGGACAGGGCGGGCAAGGTGTACGAGGGGTTGACTCCGCTCTCGCCCGAGGACGTGGCCGAGGCCGTCGTGTTCTGCGCCGCGCGTCCGCCCCACGTCGCCGTGGCCGAGCTGCTCCTTCTGCCCGCGGCCCAGGCTTCGGCCGTTCTCAATTTCCGGAAAACCTAGGATGGATTCCGACCCATGACCGGACGCCGGGACGTCGTCGAGTCTTTCATCCGCTGGGTTACGGACGGGTTCGTCGTCCTCTACGGCCTGTGGACGCTTCTCTGCCATATCGCCCTCCGGGGGGGATGGTCGTTCTCCTCCCTCTACGGTCTTTCGTTTCTCGTGCCCCTCGGCGGGGGAGTGATCCTTTTTTTCCTGGCAAGGAAACGGAGGCGCGGTCAGGAAAGCGTATCCGAAGCCGAGACGGCCGGAGTCGAACGTTCGGACCGTCTCTCCCGAACGGTCGGACTGGCAGGAGCCGCGGCCCTGGCTTCATTCTTCGCGCTCAGCCGGAATCTGATTCTCTTCTGGGCGGCCTCCGTTCTCTTCCTGGGCTATTTCTATTTCAGGCATCTTCGGCCGCCCCCGGTCCGCCCGTCCTCCCCGCCGCCCCGGGACCGTTCCCAGGCGTGCGTCTTCTTCGCCCTCCTTCTGGCCGCTGCCGTCCTGGTCCTCGTCCTTCACCGGCCGGATCATGACGACGCTTTTTTTCTGAGCATTCCCGTCCAGGCCATGGAGACGCCGGACGCTCCCCTGGTCAACAGGAGACCGGCCACCGACGCCGCGGCCCACTCCATCTTGCCGACTTATTCCCTCCACTCCGCGGAATTGGCCGCCGGAGCCCTGGCGCGGCTGCTCGGGGTTCGCCCCATAACCGCCGCCCACATGATTCTGCCCGTCCTCTTCGCCGTGGTCTTCCTCTGCGCCGCCGCCCGCCTGATGCGGCGTCTTCTGGGCGCGGACTGGCTTTTCGGCCTGACGGCGCTGTTTTTCCTTCTCCTCTTCAACGGGGACGTGCACTGGTCGTACGGCAATTTCGGCCTGGTGCGGTTTTTCCACGGCAAGGCGTTTCTGGCCGCGGGGATGACGCCCCTGCTCGCGGCCTACGGCCTGGAGTACATGTCCGGGACGGGGAGGGGGGTGTGGCCCCTTCTTTTTTCCGGTCAGATCGCGGCCCTGGGACTCAGCTCCGCGGGCCTGTACGTGGGACCCGTGGTCGCCGGCTTTTCTCTGTTGGGCGCCTGGCGACCCGAAAAGCGAGCCGCCGCCCGCCTCCTTCTAGGCGCCCTGACGGCCGCCTATCCCCTGGCCATGGGACTCTCGCTGAGGCTCGGCCCGATGTCGGACAACCAGGTCTTTCTGGAGACATACAGGAGCGTCCCGCCGCTGACCGACGCCCTGGACAAGGTTCTCGGCACGGGCGTTTTCCTCTGGTTCTGGCTGCTCGCTCTTCTGGGCGGCTGGACGGCGTTCCGGGAGGCGTCGAAAAGGAGATGGGTCCTCGGCTACTCGCTGGCGTTCGTGTTCTTTTTTCTCAATCCGTATCTGAACGAGTTCTGGAGCCGCGCCCTTCTGGGCGTCGAGGTCAAGTGGCGCATCCTGTGGGCCCTGCCCCTGCCCGTCTGGCTGGCCGTGCTGCTGTCGACGCTCTCGAGACAAGCCGCGGCGGTCTTGCTGCGGCCCGGGATGCGGGGCCTCGCCCTGGGCGTCATCCTCGCTCTGTTCGGAGCCCTCGTCCCGGCGCGCTGGACGGTCTCCGCGTCCAACCAGACACAGGTCCGCCTGCCTTCCTTGAAGGTCCCCCTCGAGGACTACCGGCTGGCCGGGGAGGCGGCCGCCCTGACCGAGTCCGGCGGGACCATTCTGGCGCCCGAGGCGATAGCCGTCTGGGTTCCGACGATCACCCGGCGGGTCCGCCCCGTCGTCTCCAGGGGGTTCTCCATCGTCTACGAGCGGGACAGGACGTTGGACCCCCCTTCGCGGGAGAGGGTCGAGCGCCGCTTGGCCCTATTCCGCTACATCTCGGGGATTTCCCGCGATCGGCCGAAGGAGGAGCTGGAGGAGATCTTGAGACGGGCCGTCGCGGATCACAATATCCGGACGGTCGTTCTTGACGTCCGGAACCCCTGGCGGCGCGATATCGTCACGACCCTGCGCGGGCTGGGCTTCGCCAAGAAAACCCTCTCCTCGCGCAGGTATCTGGCCCATATTCTGATAACGGCCGGGCCGGTTTCGAGGCCGCAGCGATAAGAACAACCACCCTCCCCCGGCCTAAGCTTCGGTTCGGGACGGAGGGTCGGCCGCGGGATCGGGCGGAGGAGGAGACCATGAGCCTCTCGGACATTTCCATCGAGCCCTTCCGGGGCGATTACGAAGCCCTGGAGAAAATGGCCCACGCCTCGTGGCGCGACGAGTACGGCGAGGCTTCCTTTCCGAATTTTTACAAGCCCGCCTTCCTCCGCTACCTCTTCGACCGGGTGAGGGACGGGGATCATCTTTTGGCCGCTTACCGAGGCGGCGAGATCGTCGGCTTCCTGGCCAACCTGCCGCAGCGCATCCATTTTCAGGGCCGGATTTACCGGGCCGTGTATTCCTGCCTAATGGTCTCGCGGAGGGAGTTCCTCCGGCGCGGGCTGGCCACGGCCCTCATCGAGGAGGCTTTGCGGCTGAACCGGCGGCACGGATACGATTTCGCCCTTCTGACCCTCGAGGCCGGACACCGTTCGACGAAGCTCATGGAAAAAATGGCGGCCGCCGGCCGTCCCCTGGAATGGGTCAAGAAGATCCGGGTCATCGCCCGCATACTGGACCTGGAGCGCGTGGCCCTCTCCGAGGGTTTGAAGCCCTGGGAGAAAGCGGCCGTCCGTCTCATCGGCGGTCACCGGCCGCCCCCCCCCGCGGAAACGTCCTGTCTGCGGCCCTACCGGAGCGGGGACCTCGACTCCTGCCTCGGGCTTCTCAACGGCATCAAGGACAGGGTCCGGCTGGCCCTGGTCTGGGATGCCGAGGAGCTGGCCGCGGAGCTGGACTGTCCGGGCGTCGCCCGGACGCTCGTTTATGAGAAGGAGGGGAGGGTCGCCGGCCTGGTCAATTTCATCGAACACGACCATCTCGGCCGGACCGTGGAGCGGTGGGCCTGGCTCAACCATGTGGCCTACCCCGACCTCAAGCCGCCCGAACGGCGCCGCTTCGTCCGGGACTTTCTCCGCTTCATCCACGCCGGGGGGTTCCTGGGCGCGATCGAATGGACGAAGAACTACTATTCCCTCAAGCCCCTCTACCGGGAGCGTTTCTTTCCCTATTTCCGGGCGGTGAACCTCATGTCCTGGCGGCTCGAGGCCCCGGTCTCCCTGGCCGGCATCTCCGACGTTTACCAGATCCAGGTCTGAGCCGGCCGCCGCATGCCCGTCGAACCGGTCAGTTCTTGACCTCCAACCCCCGTTTGCGGAGCAGGGGCTCGATCTTCGGGTCGGCCCCCCGGAAGCGGCGGTACTGGACCTCGATGTCCTCGGTGCCGAAGGGCTCCAGGACGTTCCGGCGGAACGACAGGGCCGTGGCCCGGTCGAAGATCCCCTTCTCCTTGAAGGCCTCGTAGGCGTCCGAGTCGAGCACCTCGGACCAGATGTAGGCGTAGTAGCCCGCGGCGTAGCCCCCGCTGAAGATGTGGTTGAAGTAGGTGCTGCGGTAGCGGGAGACGACCTCGGGGATGAGGCCGATGCCCTCCAGGACCTTCCGCTCGAAGCCGTTGACGTCCAGGCCCTCGGTCTCAAGCAGAGTGTGCCAGGCCATGTCCAGGATCGAGGCGGCCAGGTATTCGCCGGTGATGAACCCCTGGTTGAAGAGGCTGCTTTTCTTGATCTTCTCCACGAGGTCGGCGGGGATGACCTCGCCCGTCCGGTAATGCCTGGCGTACTCGACCAGGAGGGCGGGCTCGAAGGCCCAGTGTTCCATAATCTGAGAGGGAAGCTCGACCGAATCCCGGGCGATGGTCCGGCTGCGGTACCGGCTCTCGGAGAAGAGCGTGGCCAGCGCGTGCCCGAACTCGTGGAAATAGGTCGCGACCTCGTCGTCGCTGAGGAGGGAGGGAGCCTCGGCCGTGGGGCGGGTGAAGTTGCAGACGATCGTGGCCACGGGCGGAACGCGCTTTCCCTCCTCGTAGTACGAACGGCGGAAGCCGCCCGACCAGGCGCCTCCCCGCTTGCTGTCCCGGGGATGGAAGTCCATGTACAGGACGCCCAGGTGTCTTCCGTCCTCCTCCCGGACCTCAAAAACCTGGACTTCGGGATGGTAGAGGGGCATGTCCTTGAGCTCGACGAACTGCAGGCCGTAGAGCTTGCCGCACAGGGTGAAGATGCCGTGCCGCACGTTGTCCAGCTTGAAGTAGGGGCGCAGGGCGGAATCGTCCAGGGCGTACTTCTCCTGCCGGAGCTTCTCGGTGTAATGCCACCAGTCCCAAGGGGCGAGCTTGAAACCGCCGCCCTCGCGGCCGATGAGGGCTTGAAGCTCGGCGGCCTCGGCCTTGAGCTTGGCCAGGGTCGGGCCCCAGAGCTTGGCCAAAAAGGCGTTGACCGCGCCGGGGTTCTTGGCCATGTTGTTTTCCAGGACGAAATGAGCGTGGGTGTCGTAGCCGAGGAGCTTGGCCCGTTCCTGGCGCAGGGCGATGAGGCTCTTGATGGTCTCCTTGTTGTCGTGGGCGTTGCCGTTGTCGCCCTTCATGACGTACGCCCCGTGGAGCTTCTCCCGCAGGTCGCGCCTCTCCGAGAACTGGAGGAAGGGGATGAGGCTCGGGACCTGGATGGTGAACACCCATTTCCCCTCGAGCCCCGCCCGCTTGGCCGTCTCGGCGGCCATGGCCCTCACCCCGGGAGGCAGACCGGCCAGGTCGGCCTCGTCCTCGAGGACCAGCCTGAAGGCGTTCGTCTCGGCCAGGACGTTTTCGCCGAAC
>VGJG01000156.1 GCA_016867615.1 Candidatus Aminicenantota bacterium
CCAGGACGGCCGCCAGAAGCTGCTCTCCATCTGCTTGGCCAGCCTTCCCGTGGCGCCGCAGCCGTAGACATAAATGCGCCGCTTCTCGAGGATCGCCGCCTCGACTTCCCGGCTGAGGCTCTCCAGGGAGGCGGGCTGCGAGGCCAGGAGGTCGAGGCGGGCGGCGATGTCCTCGTCCACGGAGAACAGCATGGCCAGGCCGGCGGCGGTGTCGCTCCGGACTTTTTCGCTCAGGCCCATCGTCCGGGGGTGCCGCTGCTCGGTCAACAGCGTGTGGAGCTGGAACTGCGTTTTGTCGGCCACATAGTCCACCGATTCGTCGGAGGCGGCGATGCCCATGAGCTTGAGGAGGCTCTCGGCGGCCGCGGGAGCGGCGGTCTGGCCTCCTCCGCCGAGACCGCCCGCGGGGAGGGCCAGGACCAGGGCCAGGCAGAGGGCCGGCAGGGAAGCCTTATCCATACTGGTGCCGGTCATCGAGGATGTCTCCTTCCTTCCAGTCGCGGATCCAGTCGGCGATGAGAAAGGACATGTGCCCGCCGTCGGCGGTCGAACACACCACGCGCTCCAGGCCGGCGTTGATGATCATCTTCTTGCAGATGAAGCAGGGGAAGGCGTTGATGTCCCGGCCGGAGACGAGGTCGCGGCCGAAGATGTACATGTCCCCGCCGAGAAGGCTCACCCCGGCCCGGGCGGCGTTGATGACGGCGTTCTGCTCGGCGTGGACGCTCCGGCAGAGCTCGTAGCGCTCGCCGTGGGGGATGTTGAGGGTGTCGCGCAGGCAGAAGCCGTGCTCCAGGCTGTCCCGGGTCTTGCGCGGAGCGCCGACATAGCCCGTGGAGATGATCTGGTCGTCGCGGATGATGAGCGCCCCGATCGAGCGGCGGAAACAGGTCGAGCGCCGCGCCACTTCGCGGGCGATGCCCAGGTAGTATTCGTCCTTGGAGACGCGGGGTGGCGTCATAGGAGGGCCTCCAGTTTCTTATGGAATCGTTCCAGGGTGGAGTCGTTGATGACGGTCGCGTCCGCGAGCCTGAGGCAGAGGTGGAGCTGCTGGGCGCCGGGGTCGGCGCTCCGCTCCTCCCTCTCCTTGGCCGCGAACTCCTCGAGCGTCCGGGCGGACTCGTCGCGGCCGCGGCGCTGCGCCCTCTCGAAGCGGATCTCCACGGGCGCGTCCACGGCCAGGAGCCTGAACCCCGGCCGCGTCCTGAGGCGGGCGACCTCGGCGGGGTTGCGGATGCTGTCGATGACCGTGTCGCCCCGGACGCGCCTCAGGACGCGCCGGGCGAGGACGTCGGCGCCGAAGCGGCGCCGCAGGGCGTTGCCCGTCCGGATGAGGCTGTCCCGGCCGGGCTCGAGCCCCTTCTTGCGCAGCTCCTCGCGGACGATGTCGCTCAGGGAGAGGTAGGCGAAACCCCGCCGGGTGAAGAAGGCCGCCGCCTCGCCCTTGCCCGCGGCGTTCGTCCCGGTCAGGCCGAGGAGGCGGGGTTCGGGCGCGACGCGGCGGCCGCCGGGCTTCCGGGGCGCGGCGCCGGAGGGGGTGCGGGGTCGAGTGGGTGTCATGCTCAACCCGCGGGTTCTTGCTCCGCCCTCTCTCTCTTCCTTTTGCCCCGGCCCACGAACCAGGCGATGACGATGCTCAGGCCGTACAGCCCGAGCATGGGCACGGCCAGGACGACCTGGCTGACGACGTCCGGCGAGGGGGTGATGATCGCTGCGACGATGAAGATGATGAGCAGGGCGTACTTGAATTTGCGGACCATGCCCCGGGCGGTGACGACACCCAGCTTGGCCAGGAAAAAGACCAGGGTCGGCATCTCGAACACCAGGGCGATGCCGATCAGGAATTTGAGGGTGAAATTGAGGAAGTCGTTGATGACGATCATCGACTGGAAGTCCGAGCCGATGGTGATGAAGAACCGGCAGGCCCAGGGGAAAACGATATAGTAGCCGAACAGCGCCCCGCCGCTGAAGAACAGCGTGGAGAAGACGACGAAGGGCCAGACGTACCTCTTCTCCTTCTTGTACAGGCCGGGGGAGACGAACCGCCACACCTGGTAAAAAAGGACGGGCGCGGTGAAGAAGATCGCGGCGAAAAAGGCGACCTTCATGTAGACCAGGAAGGGCTCGGTCACCCTGGTGAAGACAAGCTTCGTCCCCTCGGGCAGGATCTGGGTCAGGGGCAGGGTGAGGACGGTGTAGAGCTTTTTGCTCAGAAACCAGCCGGGGACGACCCCGCCCAGGACGACGAGAAAAGAGATGAAGATCCTCTTCCTCAACTCTTCGAGATGTTCGAGGAAAGTCATCTCGTTAGGAGACTTTCTTGCTTTCCTCATCCTCCTCGAAGCCCTTCTTGAGGTCCTTCCCGGCCTGGCGGAATTCGTCGGCCTTGATCTCCTCCTCGAACCGCTCCTTGAGCTCGTCGGACGTCCGGCGGAACTCGCGGATGGCCCGGCCGATCGACTTGCCGACCTCCGGAAGTTTCTTCGGGCCGAAAACGAGCAGGGCGATGGCCAGGATGACCAGCATCTCGGGGAAGCCGATGCCCAGCATGTTTTCGCGCTCCTGACGATACGAGGGCACTATAGCCCCCGCGCCTGGCTAAGTCAATAACATGTGCTCGCGCGCTTGACATGTCGTCCTGCGGCTAATTATGCTGATAAAAATTTCAATCGGGCGGGAGGGTGATGAGATGATTTTAGGGGATTCGCGCCGTTCCCGGGGGCTTCCAATGATGCATCCCGCCGCAAGACGAGCTGCGAGGCGGGCAATTATTGGGAGGGCACCTCGCCGGAGGACTCGATTTCTGCGTCCAGATACGCGGTTTATAAAGGAGGGGCCGCGTTGAGATTCAGGAAGAATTGCATTATTGGAACCAGAGCGAGAATTCTGTTTATAGCCTGCGGACTGGCGCTGCTTGCGCTCGGCCTTCAGGCTCAGGAAAAAACTCTCACGTTGGACCTGGGCGGGGGGGTGAGGATGGAATTCATGCTCATCCCCGCCGGGTCGTTCCTGATGGGGTCGAATACGGGAGAAGAGGATGAAAAGCCGGTTCACCGGGTGACGATCACCAAGCCGTTCTACATGGGGAAATACGAAGTCACCCAGGAGCAGTGGCAGGCTCTCATGGGGAGCAATCCGAGCCGTTTCAAAGGGCCGAAAAATCCCGTTGAACAAGTGAGCTGGTTTGATTGCCGGGCGTTTCTGGCCAAGCTCAAGTCCAAGGCGAGCGGAAAGAACCCTCGGCTGCCCACGGAGGCCGAGTGGGAATACGCCTGCCGGGCGGGCAGCCGGAGCGAATATTCTTTTGGGGATCGAGATGCGGACCTGAGGCGATATGCCTGGTATGGCCAGGGCCTAAGTGGAAGTACGCATCCGGTGGGCGAGAAAGAGCCCAATGCCTGGGGCCTGCATGATATGCATGGGAATGTCTGGGAGTGGTGTTCGGACGTTTATGGGGGATTTTATTATAAGGTCAGTCCGGAAATTGACCCGCAGGGGGCTGACTTTGGAGGAGAGCGCTTGTTGCGCGGCGGGTCGTGGCTTGATGATGCCGTCTTCTGCCATTCCGCGGCCCGCGGCTGGATCATGCCGGCGCATCGCGACGACTGCGGCGGGTTCCGTGCGGTCCTGCCCTTGCCAAGAAGCATGCAACCGTGAACCGGAATCGCCCGGCTCAAGGGCCGGGCGAGTGATGTCACGGAAGTCCTGGCTCCTGCCCTGCGCGAGAAGAACTGACCCATTCCGGAGACGCCTCCCGACGCAATCTTAGTGATATTAAACCCCCAGCCCCTGAGAATTCAGGGGAGCAGAGGACGGCGTCTCCGGCAAGGTCGGAGGCAGCGAGCGAAGCGAGCGTTGCAAGGGGGAAACGCGAAACGGGTTCCCCCTCCAAGGGGACTCCCCCCTGGAGGTGTCCCGTCTCCGGGGAAGATTAAAACAAGGGAATTGCGAGACGGGACACTAGGACCGATGGCTCCTTGGATAATAAAGCCGAACTTTACTTCCTTCCGGCGGTCTGCTAATATTTTATCCTGTTTTCATGAGAAAAAGCCTGCTGGCCCTGCTCGTCGTCGGCCTCGTCCTGGTCTCGTTCCGCTTTTCCTGGAACGACGACCCCTGGGACCGCTCCCTGGCCAAGGTCGCCGAGCTGGCCGACATCGTCGAGAGGAGCTATTACCGGCAGACGGACCGGTCGGAGCTCGTCTACGCCTCGATCCGGGGCATGCTCCTCACTCTCGACCCCCATTCCTATTTCCTCGACCCGCAGACCTTCGCCCGCATGCGGGAGGACCAGACGGGGAAGTACGCCGGGCTCGGCATCCAGATCCAGAAGCAGGAAGACCGGCTGATCGTCATCGCTCCCATCGAGGGCACGCCCGCCTGGCGCCTGGGCATCCAGGTCGGCGACGTGATCTCCCATATCGACGGGGAGAGCACGAAGCCCCTGTCGAGCTTCGAGGCCATGCAGCGCCTACGGGGGGTGAAGGGCACGGAGGTCACCATCACCCTCGTTCGGGAGGGCCTGGAGAGCCCGTTCGACGTGACCATCGTCCGCGAGGAGATCACGCTTTACAGCGTGCCCTACGCCTTCATGCTCGACGACCGGACGGGCTACGTCTTCATCCGCAACTTCGCCGAGACCACGGCCCGGGAATTCCAGGAAAAAATGAGGGACCTCTCCTCCCGGGGGATGACCCGCCTGGTCCTCGACCTGCGCTACAACGCCGGGGGGCCGCTTTTCCAGTCGCTCGAGATCGCCGACGAATTCCTTCCCAAGGGGGCGCTCATCGTCTCCATCAAGGGCCGGAACACCGGTTACGACCGCCAGTTCCGGGCGGGGCGCGACGGACAGCACGAGCGGCTGCCCCTCACGGTCCTGATCAACGAGGGCAGCGCCAGCGCCTCGGAGATCGTCGCCGGGGCGGTCATGGACAACGACCGGGGGTATGTCGTCGGCGAGGTGTCCTTCGGCAAGGGGCTGGTCCAGACCGTCTATCCCCTCGGGCCGGACACGGCCGTGGCCCTGACCACGGCCAAATATCTGACGCCCAGCGGACGGTCGATCCAGAAGGATTATTCCCATCTCGAGGACTATTTCCTGGCCGGGACAACTCCCCGGCGTCCA
>VGJG01000157.1 GCA_016867615.1 Candidatus Aminicenantota bacterium
TGGGAAATGGGCGAGGAAAAGATTTTCGATTTTCTGCGGAGCAACATCAAGCGGCCCGCCTCCGATCTCCTCAAGGACATCAAGGCGCAATTCCAGGAATTCACCTCCGGCGTCAAGCCGTTCGACGACACGACGCTGGTGCTCATCAAGAGAACCGCCTGAAGACGGAGGGCGAGGACGTCCCGTCGCGAGGGCTGAGAGGAGAGCAGCCATGACGACACGCCGGTCTTTCCTGAAGACGGCGGGGCTGGCTTTGCCCGCCCTGGGTCTGGGGAGCCTTCCGGTCAGGGACGTTTCCGGGGACCGGAACGCGCCGGGGGCGCCCGGGGATTGGACCGCCGGCCTTCCGTCCCTTGGACCGGAGGATTATGAGGCGCGGCTGGAAAAAGCGCGACGGTTCATGAGCGCGGAGCGTCTGGACGGCCTCCTGGTCGGCGGCGGAGCCAACCTCGTCTATTTTTCGGGCGTCGCCTGGGGCTTGAGCGAAAGACCGTTCGGGCTGGTGATCGGCCGCAGGACCGGTCCGGCCTGGGTTTGTCCCGCTTTTGAGCTCGACCGGGCCCGGGAGCTCATCCCCGCAGGCCAGAAGGTCCGCACCTGGGAGGAGCACGAGAGCCCCTACGCCCTCGTTTCCGGGATTTTCGATGATTGGGGGGCACGGGGGGGCAGACTGGGCTTGGCCCCCGACCTCAGGAGCTTCGAGGTGCACGGCTTGCGGCGCGAGGCGGCGGGCCTGGAGCTCGTGGACGGGGCGCCGGTGACCCAGGGGTGCCGGGCGGTGAAATCGGCCAAGGAAATCGAATTCATGGACCTGGCCAACCGGATCACCAAGCTGGCTTACCGGGAGGCCTTCGCCGGGCTGAGCGAGGGCATGAGCCAGCGCGACCTGGCCGCGGCCGTCGCCTCCGCGACGCAGAGAATGGGCGCCGCGGGGGGCGGCTGGCCCCAGTTCGGACCGGCGACGGCTTTGCCCCATGGTTCGCGCCTCGAGAGAAAGCTCGCTCCGGGTGACGTGGTCATGGTGGACGGCGGGTGCGGCGTGCGCGGCTACCGTTCGGACGTGACCCGGACGGTCGTCTACGGCGCCCCCACGGAAAGGCAGAGGAAGGTCTGGAACGCGGTCCTGAAAGCGCAGGCCGCGGCGCAGGCCGCTGTCCGGCCGGGCGTACCCTGCCGGGACGTGGACCGCGCCGCCCGAAAGGTAATCGAGGAGGCCGGGTTCGGGCCGGGGTACAAACACTTTGCCCACAGGCTCGGCCACGGCATCGGGCTGGAGGGACACGAGCACCCCTATCTCGTCGAGGGCAATGCGCTCAGGCTCGAGCCGGGGATGACCTTCAGCAACGAACCCGGGATCTATATCGCCGCTGAGTTCGGCGTGCGCCTCGAGGACTGCTTCGTCGTCACCGAGGACGGAAGCCGTATCCTGGGCGGCGCGGAATCGGTCTCTCTCGACCCTCCGTATTATTTATAAACCTCAGCCGGCCGCTCGGGCGATGAGCGGTGATTTTACGATCATTTTACACTTTCTTTACCCGGTGGTGACACGGCTTCGGCGGCGTCTTTGTATTGTATGTGTGGACGGCGGAAAAGACGTCCCGAAGGAGGTTGTCATGAAAGAACGGATTGCGGCGGCTTCGGTAGTTTTCGCGCTGGCGCTCTTTCTGCCGGCGCGGCAGGGGAATACGGCGGCGCTCCCGGAGGCGGCCGACCCGGTTGCGTCCCTGGTGCGGACGCTCGAGGTCGGGAAGCCCGTTTCCCACGGGAGCCTGACCGTCGTGCCTGTTTACTCCCGGCGGGCCGCGGCCCGGAGCGGGTTTGTGACCCTGGAGGAAGCCATCAAAACCGGGGCGGTCGAGATCACCGAGGTCGACGGGGGACGCGTCCCCCAGGTCAAGATCTCGAACCTGTCCAAGAGCGTCCTGTTCCTCATGGCCGGGGAGATCCTGACCGGCTGCCGCCAGGATCGGATCCTGGCCCAGGACGTCCTCCTGGGGCCCGGAACGAAAAACTTGATCGTGCCGGTTTATTGCGTCGAGCAGGGACGCTGGACGGCGCAGTCCGCCGCCTTCACCAGCAAGGAGAGCCTGGGGACCTACAAATTGAGGGCCAGGGCGGCCGAGAAAGCGCCGGCGGCCCAGAGCCGGATCTGGGAAGAGGTCGAGGCCCAGAACAGGGCCCTGGGCGTGACTTCCGGATCGAGCGCCTATCAAGCCGCCTACGATCAGGAGGACAACAGGAAGGCCATCGGGGTTGTCGAAAAGAGGATCAAGGACGGGCTGCGTCTGGATGAGGGTGTCGTGGGGGCGGTGATCGGCTTGGGGAAGCGGGTGGTCAGCGTGGACATCTTCACCGATGCTCAGCTCTTCTACAAGCAGTGGCCCAAGATCCTCAAGTCTTCGGCCCTGGCGTCGCTCCACGAAAAGCCCGGCGGGAATCTCAGCCAGAGGGAGGCCGCGGAATTTCTGAGGTCGTTCGCCGGCCGCGATTACGGCCGCAAGCCCGCTCTCGACCTGGGTTATGAGCTGGAGAGCGGCGGCGGGGAAGCGATGGTCAAGGCCCTCGTCTACCGGGAGGCGGTCGTTCATCTGTCCGGCTTCCCTCAGGAGCCGGAGAGGCTGAAGGTCGGGGACGCGCCCGAGCAGAGGATGCCCGTCATCCGCGGCGGAGGGCGGACGTCCCGGTGAACACGTCGCAGTGAACAGGCGAAACAAGGGGGAGGGCCTCGACGCCCCGCGTCACAACCCTCCCCCTTGTTTTCGTAGGCCTGGCCGCCGGGTCTGTCTTCAGTGAGGCGCCCCGGAATCGCCGCCGGCGATGCGATGCCCAGCCGGGTCGGGAGTCCCTTGGGCATCTCCCGGCGAGTTCGGGAAGGCGCCTTGCGGCTTGAAAAGGATATCGCGGCGTGGGAAGATAGAAAAAAATGATGCGCTTGAAGCTGTCCTCCCGGCTGCGGCTGCTGTTCCTGGCGGCCGTGGTCCTGCCCGCGGGGCTTCTGGCCTTTCTCGCCGTGCGTTCCATCGACCGAGAGGAAGCCTATATCGAGAAGCGGCTCGAGGGGACCCTGGACGCCGAGCTCGTCCATGTCGCCGGCCTGATCAACGCCGAGCTCGACCGCGTGCGGGAGGAGATCGAGCGTTCCGCCCCGGCGGTTCCGTCCGGCGATCCGGCGGCCGCATTCGCCGCCTGGAAGGCGTCCTGCGACCTCGTCCGCACGCCCTTTCTCCTCTCCCCGGATTTCGAGATCCTGTGGCCCAGCCAGACGGCCCCGCTTGCCGAGGATGAGCGCGCCTTCCTCAGGGCCAACCGGGAGTTCGTCACGGACAGGACGGAGATCCCGATCTACCAGAACATCGTCCAGGTCTACGGCCGGGAGATCGTCGGCCTGGCCGCGAGCCGGCCCTCCGAGCTTCAGGAGACGGTCGGGGATGAGTCCGAAGCGAGGGGGGCGCCTCCCCCCGGAATGTCCCCGGAGAAGAGCGCGGCCGCGCCCGCTCCGGATCCGGCGGCGGCCGCCCGCCTGAAGGAATCCGAGCCCTCCTCCGACTACGCCCAAACGCAGACGGCCCTGAAGGAATTCGAGTCCAGCGAAAGCATCCGCCGGCAGGTCTATCAGCAGGCCCGGGAGCGGGGCCGCGAGCCCATGAGCCGGGTCGTCGTGCCCGACGCGGGACAGGAGTCCAAGCGCCAGGCGCCCGCGCGGCGCGAGTCGATCTTCATCTCCGAGCCCATGACTTTCAGCCGGATCATCTCCGGGAGCGAATCGGGGCTCATCCCGCGCTTTCTCGGCCAGGACCCGGCCCTGTTCTTCTGGAAGCGGGCCGCGGGGAGCGCGGTCCTCGGCTGCGTCCTGGACTTCGCCCGGCTCAAGTCCCGGTTGCTGGGCGTCCTGCCCGACGCCTACTCCGCTTCCCGCATCTTGACCGTACTGGACGAGGCCGGCCGGCCGCTCTTCACCCCGGCGGAGGACGGCGGAAGGGACTGGCGGCGGCCCTTCGTCTCCCGGGAGGTGAGCGTGCTTCTGCCCCGCTGGGAAGCGGCGGCCTATCTCACCGACCCGGGCCTCATCCGCTCCCGGGCCGACCTCAGGGCGCTCGTCCTGTGGGCCCTGGTCCTGACGTTCCTCGTCTCCATCCTGGCGGGCGGAACGCTGGTGCTCAAGACGTTCCGCAGGGAGGTCGAGCTCGCCCGCAACAAGACGACCTTCGTCACCAACGTCTCCCACGAGCTCAAGACGCCCCTGACTTCGATCCGGATGTTCGCCGAAATGCTCAAGGAGGGACGGCTGGAACAGCCGGCCAAACGGGAGCAATACCTGGGGCTCATGGTCTCGGAGACCGACCGCCTGACCCGGCTGGTCAACAACGTCCTCGATTTTTCGCGTATGGAAAAGGGGAAAAAGACGTACGCTCCCCGGATCTGCGACGCGGTCCTTCTGGCGCGGGACACGGCCGAGGGTCAGAGACTCCGCCTGGAGCACAAGGATTTCCGCTTCTCCTTCCGTGCGCCGGACGAACCCGTCCTCGTCCGCGCGGACGAGGAGGCGGTCAAGCAGGCGCTTCTCAACCTCCTGGCCAACGCCGAGAACTATTCGGACACGCGCCGGGAGGTGGAGGTGGAGGTGGCGGCCGACGCCGGCGAGGCCTTCATCCGCGTCCTCGACCGCGGGATCGGCGTTCCCCGACAGCAGGCCGGGAAGCTGTTCCAGGAATTTTTCCGGGCCGACGACTCCCTGACGGCTCGGACGAAGGGCACGGGGCTGGGACTGGCCATCGCCCGGCGCCTGGTGCGGGACCAGGGAGGCGACATCGTCTACGCCCCCCGCCCGGGCGGCGGCAGCCTGTTCGAGATCCGTCTGCCCCGGGTCAAGCCGTCATGAAGAAAGATAAAATCCTCGTCGTCGAGGACGACCCCTCCATCCTGACCGGCCTGGTCGACCTGCTGCGGGGCGAGGGGTACGAGACCTCCCAGGTCGCGGACGGCAAGGAGGCCCTGCGGCTCTATGCCGCCTCGCGTCCGAGCCTCGTTCTCCTGGACATCATGATCCCGGAAAAAAGCGGATACGACGTCTGCCGCGAGATCCGCTCCCGGGACGCCCG
>VGJG01000158.1 GCA_016867615.1 Candidatus Aminicenantota bacterium
CTGCCTACGACCTCTCCGGAGACGGCCTCCTTTGTCCCCCTGAATTGTCAGGGGGCCAGGGGGTTTAATGGGGATTTAAAATCCAGGAGGCGTCTCCGGAATGGGTCAGTTCTTCTCGAGCGGGGGTACAGGCCCCGCACTACGACCAAGGGGGGCACGGATCGATTCCGTCCTCGATGGCGCGGGCCGGATCGCGGGTCTCGTCGTCCCTCAGAGCGACCGGGATCTTCCGGACGGTTTCATTTGACCGCCGGCGCCGTCTTGGGCTTGAAGAGCTCGATCATCTCCGGCTTCAAGAGATAGACGATCGAGTAGATGCCCAGGGCGGTGCCGAAGGGGACATTGATCAGGCTCAGAAAAGCCAGGACCAAAGTCAGGATGCGGGCCCATTCCCGGCGGGCCTGCAGGCCGATCCCCGAAACGACCCTGATGATTCCCAGGGCGATGAGGAAAGAGCCGAGCGAAACGGCGACGATGCGCAGGATGTCCGGCCCGATCGAGCCGCATTCCCAGCGGATGTCGGGGATTTGGGCGACGATCAGCAGCCCGACCAGGCAGATGATCCCCCCCAGAACGCTCAAGACGCCGTAGACGATCCACAGGATCCCCATGACCTGGGCGTTCTTTTCCATGCTTTCTCTCGTTTCCATATTCAGCCTCCTCCGGGAAGAAATGGCGATTTTCCCGCTTCTTTTCTCTGTTTCTATACGGATTTTCCGGCCGAACGTTTCCCCGCCTACTCTCCCGAGGAACTCAAATCCCTCTCGGCTCCCTTCCCTTTTCCCCTGGCAATCGCCCTTGGGATCGAGGACAGCCCCTCTCCGCCGAAGAGCAAGAAAGCTATCCGACGGCCGGCTCCCCCAAGATCAGCCTGGAAATACCCGGGGGCGCCTCGAACCTAATTGTGTATCTCGCAGAGGATGATATCGGGACAGCTCTCGATATGGCCGGCGATGCCCTCAAATTCGGATTCCGCGGTCGGGCTGGCCTGCGTCTTGAGCTTTCCTTTATAAAAGACGATCTGATTGATCTTCAGAGGATACCCCTGGTGGCTGGTCGGAATATTCGCGGGATAAATCACCAAGTCTCTTATCTCAAAATCCACGACCGTCTTATTCGCTTTTCCTTCCATTCTATTCTTCCAGAAGTCGTAGGCGATCTCCCGCTTGGCGGGGAATTTCTTTCCCGTTATTTTATCCTCGACAAGGGCTTTCTCCCCGTAAAGCTCGCCCACATCGTCCCATCTTTTTTCGTTCAGCAGGGATTTGAGTTTCGCATATTTTTCCTTCAAACGCTTTTCCCATTCCTCCGGCGTCAAGTAGGTTGGCCCTTTTCCGGAAGCGTCGGGCGCGACGGAAGCTCCCTGTTCCGGGTTCGTGACGGCGAGTTCTCTCCACACCAGAATGCCGACGCCGACCAGCACCAGAAAGAGCGTCACGACGACGAAGAACGTCACCCCTTTTCTCATTTTGGACCTCCTCTTCATGTATTCCCATGATTCCGGGCCCCGCCCGGAGCTCATGCCGCATCCCGGCCTACAGCCCCCCGTACTTCTCCCGGCGCTCCCGGTCAAGGGATTTCTGCGCCTCGAGCAGCGCCGAAAAATCGGGACGGGAGCGGAGTCCCGCATACAGGGGATTTCCGGCGAGATAGCTGTAGGTGTACAGCCATTCCTTAAGGTCGCGAAAACCCGACGCGATTCCCCGGCGGATATTTCGGATGGCTTCGTCCTCCATTCCCAGGAGGCAGTAGGCGTTCGTGACTTCATAGCGGTAGGAGTAATCCACATCGGGAATCGCCGACAGGACTTCTTCCCTCTTGCCCTCGGCCGCCAGGAGCCAGACCCGCGCTCGGGCCAGCCCTCCCGACACGGGCGCCAAACGCTCGGCTGCTTCCAAGCATCTCTCCGCCTCCCCGACATCACCCTTCAACAGGCGCATCCGGGCCAGGTCGAGATGTATCCCGGCGGAAGAAGGATCCAGGTCGAGGCCTCGGCGCAGGATGTCGAGCGCCCGGTCGACCTCCCCGAGATTGCCGTGACAGACGGCCATCAGCCGGTAGGGCAGCGTGTTCAACGGGTCGAGGTTGAGGCGGACGGCCGCTTCGTAGAACTTCAGAGCCTCACGGAAAAGACCCAGGCTCCGGAGGAACGACCCGGCGTGGAGCTGGACATCGGGATTGTCGGGGTCGATGCGGAGCGCCGTCCGAAAATTTTCGAAAGCCAGGTCGAATTTCTGTTCATAGAATAAAGCCCAGCCCCGGCCGAGGTACGGCTCGGCCAGCTCGGGATTGGCCCGGTAGGCCGACTCGTAGCTGCTCAGCATCCGGATGAGGTCCCGGGACTCGCTGCTCCGGACGTATCTCGATTCGAAGAGGTTGCCCATCCCCCAGTAGGCCAGGGCGTAGCGTTCGTCGAGCGCCACGGCCTGCTGATAATTCTCCAGAGAGGCGTCGAAGTCCGCTTCAATCCGGGACTCCCTGTATTTCTCCTGGAAGCTCTCCCCCCATTTGAAATGCCTGAAGGCTTCCTGGCTCGAGGGCTCCCGAAGACCGAACCTCTTCTCCGCCGCGCCGCCCACGGGGACGCCGAGCGCGGCGGCGATGTCGAGGACGATTTCGTCCTCCAGCCGGAACTGCCGTTCTTCCTGGAACGGATAGCGGCGCGACCAGGGGGGCGAGGAGCCGTCCGCGGACGAGACGGACACCTCGAGCCGCAGCGAGTCTCCCTCCCGGCGCAAGGCGCCGGCCACGACCCTGTCCGCGCCGAGCTGCGCCCGGACGTCCTCCATGTCGGGAGACGCGTCCGGGAACCGGTCGGACGACGCCCTGGAGATGACGCGGACCCGCTTCAATTCGGAGAGCTTGAACCGGATGTTGTCCGCCAGGCTCTCGGCCGGCGAATCCGGCCCCTGGCCGCCGTCGGCGATGTGGAAGGGAAGGACGGCCAGTGTCAGGCGCGGTCCGATCGGGCGCAGGACCAGGAACGCGGCGCCGGCCAGGATGAGCGCGCCTCCCAGAATCACAAAGGTTTTCGGCCGCGAAAGGCGGGACCTGCGCCGCGCCGTCCCGCCCGGCGTGCCGGCTGTCGGCTCACAATCCGCGCCGGGACTCTCCGTCGACAGGGATTCCAGGGCTCCCAGCAGTTCGGCCGCGGTGGCGAATCTTCGTTCCGGATCCTTCTCCAGACACTTCAGGATCACCGCCTCGACCTCGGGAGGAAGCGAGGGCGCCAGGGCCCGGGGCGGGACGCCCGGCCCGGAGGGACCGGCACTGTGCGCCGGGCGCCCCGTGACCATTTCATAGAAGACCAGTCCCAGGGCGTAGATGTCGGATCTTTCGTCCGCCCGCCCCGAGGCGGCCTGCTCGGGGGCCATGTAGCGGGGCGTGCCGAGGCGAGCGCCCGGCTCGGTTAAGTCCTCCCCCTCCGCCGAGCGGGCGACGCCGAAGTCCATGATCTTCGCCGTTCCCTCCTGGTCGATCATGATGTTGTGCGGCTTGAGGTCCCGGTGGACGACGCCCAGCTTGTGCGCTTCGACCAGGCCCAGGCATATCTGGCGGGCGTAGCCGAGGGCCGCGGCGGCGGTCAGCGGACCGGTCATGCGGATGACCTTCCGCAGGTTCTCCCCGGGGACGAATTCCATGGTCAGGTAAGTCAGGCCCTCATGCTCCCCCAAGTCGTGCATGCGGCAGACGTTCCGATGGCTGATCCGACGCGCGGTCTTGAGCTCGTTTCGAAAACGGGCCAGGTTGGAATGCTTGCCGGCGATCTCGGGGTGGATGACCTTCAGGGCGATTTTTTCCCGGACCGCCTGGTCGAAGACCTTGTAGACCACGCCCATGCCGCCGCGTCCGACTTCCTCGATGACTCGGTAGCGGCCGGAGACAACCGTCCCCGTGGGGAACCACCCCTCGGGGCCGGGGATGGTCAACGTTCCGGGGGAAGAGGAGTCCGCGGGCGCGGCCGTCAGGGAAGCGCCGCAGCCGCTGCAAAATGAGGAGCGGGGTGAGTTGTCATGGGCGCATCGAGGGCATTTCATGCCTCTTCCCCCCCTCGCTCAATCCGGTCGTTTGCTATTTATGTTAGGGTCAAAGAAGCTAAAAGTCAATAAGCGGCGCGCATCTCCGGGCGAGTCCGGTTAACCGGATATCGACCTGAGCCGGGGGGGCAAGAACTAGAGCCGAGGCTTGAACAGCTCAATCATCTCCGTTTTCATCAGATAAATGAGCGAATAGACGCCCAGGGCCGTGCCCAGGGGAATATTGAGCAGGCTCAGGGCGGAGAGGATGATCACCAGGATCCGGGCCCATTCCCTGTGTTTCAACAGGCCGAGCCCGCCGATGATCTTGGGGATGCCGAGAAGAAGAAGGAAAGAAGCGACCGCCAGGCCCACGATCCTCAGGATGTGAGGGGCGATGTCGCCCATCTCCGGGATGAACGATACGCTCATCAGGACGACGAGGGCGATCAGGCCGCCCAACAGGCCCAGGGCCCCGTAGACGATCCAAAAGATGCCGATCAGCTGGGCATGTTTTTCCATGTTTTCCTTTGTTTCCATCGCCTGCTCCTTATTTTCCATTCTATTATGTTTTCCGAGCCATTCCTAAGTACGGGATTTTCCCTGGCCGGTTTCAGGGGGATCGCGGAGCAGTTCCGCCAGGCGCGCTTCCATGGCCTCGAAGTGGGTCCCCGGCCAGAAGACGCGGCCGCAGACGGGGCAGAGGGCGAATTCCCCGGCGCGCTCCAGGACGAAAGATGGCACGAGGTTGGCCGCCGCCGCGCGCTCCAAGGGCTTGAGCCTAACGTTGCAGTCCAGGCAGAGGGAGTGGGGCGACGCCGCGCCCCGGAGGTCGAAAGCGTCGAGGACCTGGCGAACCTGTTCCGGCCAAGACTCGCTGGCCACGGCCAGCTTGGGCAGCGTCCCGGCACGGGCCAGGAGGGCCGTGTCCCGGGTGAGGAGGATCCGTCCTTCCCGGCGGGCGGCGTTCAGGATCCGGTCATCCCCGGCCGCCGGGTCGTACAGGGTGTCGAAGCCGAGGATCCTCAGCCATTTGGCCAGCTTGCCCAGCATGCAGTCCACG
>VGJG01000159.1 GCA_016867615.1 Candidatus Aminicenantota bacterium
GAGGTCCAGCACATGCAGGCCGATCGAGGCGGAGGAGGGCGAAGTCTCGGCGGCGTGAAAGGCCAGCCGCCCGCCGTGGATGTGGAGGGCCGGCCCGGCCAGGTGGGAAGAGACGTCGACGTAGGCTTTCTCCCACAGGAGGCGTCCCGAGGGCTGGCTGTAGGCCTTGATCACGTGGCTTTCGTCCGGGAGCTTGACGTCGATGACCAGCGCCGTGTCGGACACGGCCAGCGCCTGGACGGCTCCGTCGGTCTCGGCGTGGATGAACGGTCCAAAGGGGGCCGCCTCGGGGGCGTCCTGAAGCGCGGCGGCGTCCGCCGCGGGCGAGGACGCGCGGCCCGCGTAACCGCTGAGACACAATCCGGCGATCAAGGCCGCCATCGGGACGGCTGTCCGCAAAGAACGATGCCTCGTCATATCGCTCCCTCCTTGATCGGGCGCCCGTATTTTATCTAGAAATATCACCCCGATGCGCCGCAGTCAATCCGACACGCAAAGTCCGGCGGGTTTCTGATATACTGGCCCCGAGTCCGGCCTGGTCGCTCGGAGGGGCCGGGAATTCGGCCTGATGACGGAGGCGTCGCTCCGGTGGACGCTCCTTGCCGGGCGCATCCTTGGAAGGCTGGAATGAATCGAACCGCCGAAAAGATCGGGACAAAGCTCAAAGATCCGGTCCAAAAAAAAAGTGACCTCAAGTCCGCTCCCGTCACATGGCTGCTCGAGGGCGAGCCATGGGTCGCTTACCGGACGCGGCGCGACCTTTTGGGGGAGTCGGAGAAAGCCCCGGCCGTCAAGTCCGAGCGCGCTTCCATGCTGGCCGAACCCGCCGTGAAAAACCTCGTCAAGGAGCTCTCCGCATGGCCGGGGAAGGTCATCGCCAGCCACAAGAGCGCCGGCCAGCCGTTCCACAAGCTGACGTTCCTGGCCGACCTGGGGCTCGCCGCCGGCGACCCGGGGATGGACAGGATCATCGCCCGAATTCTCAAGAGCCGCTCAGCCGAGGGCCCATTCCAGCTCCCGATGAACATCCCCGTCCATTTCGGCGGGACGGGCAAGGAGCAGTGGGCCTGGGCGCTGTGCGACGCCCCCCTCATCGTGTATGCCCTGGCCAGGTTCGGGCTGGGAAAAGACCGCGAGGTCCGCGCCGCCGCGGACCACCTGGCCGGCCTCGCGCGCGACAACGGCTGGCCCTGCGCCGTCTCGAAAGAGCTGGGCAAGTTCCGCGGCCCGGGCCGCAAGGAAGACCCCTGTCCCTTCGCCACGCTGGCCATGCTTAAGATGCTCTCGGAATTTCCGGATTTTACGGACGGCCCGGCCTGCCGGAAAGGCGCGGAGTCGCTGCTCGCTCTGTGGAACAAGAGCCGGACCGAGCATCCCTACATCTTCTATATGGGCACGGATTTCCGGAAGCTCAAGGTTCCGTTCGTCTGGTACGACCTCATGCACGTTTTGGATGTTCTGACGCGCTTTTCTTGGCTGAAGAAAGACAAGCGTCTTCTCGACATGGCGAAAATCCTGAAAGGGAAGTCCGGCGGCGATGGACGCTTCACGCTCGAGTCCGTCTGGGCGGCCTGGAAGGAGTGGGAGTTCGGGCAGAAAAAGGGGCCTTCGCGCTGGCTGACGCTGGCCGCCTGGCGCATCCTCGGCAGGCTGGGGGCCGTCTAGAGGTTGAGGGCGAGAGGCGGTCATCTTTTTCAATTGACAGTAGGAGACGATACGGCTCATGACTAGAACACGCTGGTCGGCCTACAACGAACTGGCTTGGGTCGAGACGATCGTCGCGCCGCCCGGAGAGTACGCGGAAGAAACGGAGCATTGCTGCGGGCTGATCGAGGCGCAGGCCCGCATCCCCGTGAAAACGCTCCTTCATCTCGGCTGCGGCGCGGGCGGCAACGATTTCACATTCAAGAAGCGCTTCAAGGTCACAGGAGTGGATGTCAGCCCGGGCATGCTGGCCATCGCCCGCAAAAGAAATCCGGATGTCGTTTACATCGAGGGCGACATGCGGACCGTCCGTCTGAGGGATCGTTTCGACGCCGTGGCCATACCCGACAGCATCGGCTACATGACCGCGAGGGGGGACCTCCGCCGCGCCGTGGAGACCTCCCGTCGCCACCTCAAGCCCGGCGGCGTGCTGCTCATCGTCGCCCTGGTCAGGGAGGATTTCCGGGAGAACAATTTCGTCTACACCGGCTCCGGCAAGGGCGTGCGGGTCACGATCTTCGAGAACAACGGCTCGGCGGGTCCGGGCAAGACGACCTACGACGCCGTCATCGTCTATCTCGTCCGCCGGGGGGCAAAGGTCGAGGCGCGCACGGAGCGCCACGTCCAGGGATTGTTTCCCCTGGCGGCCTGGCTCGCGACGCTGAGGGCCGCGGGTTTCGACGTCCGGCGGACGAAAATCGGCCATGCTTATGACCGATTCCTCCAGGGCGACGGAAAGTACGTTCAACGGGTGTTCGTCTGCCGCATGCCGCTGCCGCCGGGCAGCCGGGCCGCGCGCGCGGGCGTCCGGAACTCGAGAGGCAAATGAGGCATGCCAGCGAGGCTTAAGGCGGTCGTTGAAGTCGCGGCGGTTTTCTGCCTGACGCTGCTGCTCGTCGCGCTCGTGAGCCTCTCGCCGGCCGGACGGTGGGAGAGGCGGGCCGTCGGCCGTCCCTTCCTCGAATACGCCGTGATGATCGCCGTCCCCGTGCTCCTGCTGGCCATCGGGCGCCGAGGGTTTTCCCCCTACGGCTTGTCCTTGCGCCATCTCCCTTTCCATCTGGACATGACGGCGTCCGCGTTCATCCCCGTCGCCCTGGCCGGCGCCGCCGTCGCCATCGTCGATCATCGGAGCTGGAGCGGCGCGCTCGTCCTGGCCGCCGCCAAGACCGCAGCGCTGTTCGCCCTGGGCCTGATGCTTCGGCGCAAGCCCGCGCGCGGGGAGGACGGCCTCCTCGCCGGGGCGTTGTTCGTTGCGGCTTTTTCGAATTTCGCCGTCAAACTCTCGCTGGGCGACGTTGCTGCCTCGTTCCTCTTCTATGTCTTCTTCCTCGGCCTGGGGGAGGAGCTGTTGTTCCGGGGATACATCCAGTCGCGGTTGAACGAGGCGTTCGGCCGCCCTTTGCGCTTTTTCGGAGTCCGCTGGGGCTGGGGCGCGATCATCGCTTCCGCGTTCTTCGGCCTGATGCACGTCCTCAACCTCGGCGGTCTCTCGAGCGGCGTCTGGACGCCCGCCTGGTGGTGGGGCTTCTGGACGTTCTTCGGCGGACTCGTTTTCGCCTTCGTCAGGGAAAAGACCGGGAGCATCGCCGCGCCGGCGCTCCTCCACGGCCTGCCGCAGGCGATCGCGGCGGCGTTTCTCGGAAGATGACCGGCGCGTCGTCCTCGTTCGATCACTACAGGGACAATCTGGCCGCCGAGCGCCTCCGTGCCTGCTACGATGCGGCGCCGGCCAGGACGCGCCGATATCTTGAGGCCGAGGCGGCCCATGTTCGGGCCAAAATTTCCGCCGGAATGCGTGTCGTCGAGCTGGGCTGCGGCTACGGAAGGTTTCTGAGACCGATTTCAGGAAAGCCGGCCAGGCTCATCGGCATCGACACCTCGCTGGCAAGCCTCAAGCTTGCACGGGAGCATCTGGCCGGCCGCGCCGTCGTGGGTCTGGCCGCGATGAACGCCGTCAAGACCGGATTCCCGGACGGGATTTTCGACCTGACCCTCTGCATCCAAAACGGCGTTTCGGCTTTTCACGTGGACAAGATCTCCCTGTTCCGGGAGGCCGTCCGCATCACGGCGTCCGGCGGCCTCGTGCTCTTTTCGAGCTACGCCCGGGCCTTCTGGCCCCACCGGCTGGAGTGGTTCGCGGCCCAGGCCGCCCGGGGCCTCATCGGTCCGATCGATCATGAGGCCACCGGCGACGGCGTCATCGTCTGCAAGGACGGATTCCACGCCGAGACGGTTGATGAGGATGGATTCCGAGCTCTGGCCGCGGCGGTTGGGGGAAAGCCGGAGATCGTCGAGGTCGACGGGTCGAGCCTGTTCTGCGAGATCAGGGTGAGATAACGGCGGCGCGGCCGAAGCTTTTGACGCAAGGAGGGATTCCCATGGCTTACCGAAAGAAGACCTGGCGGGAGAAGTTGGCCGATAAGGAGGGCTGGCCCAAGGTCCTCAAGCTGGAAAAGAGGTTCCCCTGCTACAACGCCGTTCACAAAATGGGGGCCGAGGCCGGCGACGACATCGTCCTGGCGAACCCGAGCGTCGTCCTGGAATGCATGGCCCGGGTGCCGAGGGGGCGGCTGACGACGATCGCCGAGATCTGCAGGAGAATTGCCCGGCGGTACAGGGTCAAGGGCTGCTGCTCGCTGACGACGGGGATCTTCATCTCGGCGGCGGCCAACGCCGTGGAGGAGTCGAAAAAAGAGAAGGGCGGGCTGAAACTTCCCTATTGGAGGACGCTGAAGGCGGACGGAGGCCTGAACACAAAATTCCCGGGCGGAGTCGACGGGCACAGAAAGCTTCTGGCCAAGGAGGGATTCCGGGTCGTGGGAAAGGGGAAGAGACTGCGCGTCGAAAATTATCAAGATTTCCTGCACAAGCTCTGAGGCGGCGGATTTGAAGGAGACGGCTTGAGCCTCCTGCGTGAAGACCCGCAGGGACATCACGGGACAACCTCTCGGCGGCCCGAAGAAATAATTTGACAATGAAGACAATCGGTTGTTATCGATTTATGTCAAGATATATTCTAGATATCAAGAATATACTTGACTGATACCGCCCCCGGCTGCTAAGATCAAAAATGAGCTTTTAGACGCTCTGCCACGTCCATATAGGTATGAGGTCCATGGCGAAAAAAAAGGTCGGAACGATCATCGATGATGAAGTCCTGGCCGGCGCGAAGCAACGGGCCGCGCTCGAACGGCGAGCTCTGTCGGGCCTCATCGAGGACGCGCTCAACGGCTATCTCGGACGCGGCCCCGGCCGCGAGGATGCCCTGAGGGCGCTGGCCAAATTTTCCTCCCACGGCGGCCTGCTCCCGCCGGAAGAGATCGACGAGATCCTCGAAGAGGACCCCCTCGCCTGATGAACAAGAG
>VGJG01000160.1 GCA_016867615.1 Candidatus Aminicenantota bacterium
GGCGGTCTGGGGGTGCGACACCTACGCCTATCTCCACGGGGCCGAACTCATGGCCGGGAACGGTCTGTTCCGGACGGATTTCGTCGACCCCCTCGTCCCGGCCGTTCACCGGAACTTCCGGTCCAGGCCGACCGACCATCAGTTTATCTTCCTCATGAGTCCCCACGGATATTATGTCTCTGACCGCGAGGCCGGGTCGATTTACAGCCTCTTCCCCCCGGGCGTCTCGCTGTTCCTCCTCCCCTTCGTCGAGGTCTTCGGCCGGGGCGCCGCTTTTCTCGTCATGCCCCTGCTCAACTTGGCCCTGCTGGCCCTGTTTTTCATCCTGGGGACGAAGGCCGTCGACGCCGTGTTCGGTTTGTGCCTCTCGGCGTTCACCTTCTTCAATTTTCACGTCTTCGAAAACTCCGCGCTCATCATGAGCGACCTCCCTTCGATGGCTTTGCCGGCCGCGGCCGCCTACCTTCTCTACGGAAATGCCAAGAAGCCGCGACTGGTCCTGCCGGCCCTCGCCGGCGCCTGCTTCGGCCTCTCGCTCGTATTCCGGTATTCCAACCTCGTGGGAATCCTGCCGTTGGCCTGGATATACTGGACAGGACACAGGGTGCGCCGCCGCCCGGGGCTGATGGCCAAGGAGGCGGCGGTCTTTGCGGCGGCCGCTTTCGTCCTCGGCGCGCTGCCCCTCGCGATTTATACCCATCGCCTCTTCGGGACGCCCTTCCGTCTCGTGTACGAGCCCCTCTCCCAAAGCCGTTTCCAGGCCGCCAACCTCGGGTCGGGCCTGGCCTACTACCTGTCAAGCTTGTGGCGGACGTTCGGTCCCGTATCCCTGGGCGCGGCCGCCGCAGGTCTGGCGGTCCTGCTGATCAACCCCCGTCGCCGCGCCGTGGCCGTCGTCTGTCTCCTGGCGTTTTTCGCTTTCTTCGGCTTTCACGTTTTTCACAGCATCCAGAACGAGCGGTATCTGCTGCCCGCTTATCCCTTTCTGGGACTGCTCTTCGCCCTCGGCGTCCTCGAGATCCTCCGGCGGACGCGCCGGTCTTTCGCCGCGGGCCTGCTCGTCGTGGCCTTGTGCGGGATGTTGCCCTTTGTCCGCTCCCAGCCGGCCTATCGCCAGGCCGAGAACCGGGCCGAGGACTGGACGGCGGCCCTGGCGAGGAAAATCGAGCCCGGGGGCGTGGTGTTCTGCGACGAGCTTTCGGGCTCGCTGCGGCTGTACCGGGGGATTCCGGGCTATCGCTTCGTCCCGACGGACGGGGCGACGCTCCTCGAGGCGGCGGACATCCTGGCCGGCCTGGGCCGTCCCGTGTATCTCTACCCGGACAACGCGCTGTCCGACGAGCCGTTCGGCCTGCTTCTCGAGCGCGCGCCGCTTCTCGCCCGGAGGCTCGAGCCCGCGGCGACCGTCCGGGGGCGCGTTTTGTACCGATACCGGAACGAGGGGGAGCCCCCCTAGGGCTTCATTTCCCCCGGATCAGCTTGTAGAGCTCCATGAGCTGGATGAATTCCGCCCGGTAACCTTCTTTGTCCTTGCCCTTGGCGCCGCGGGCCAGGTCGAGAACGTCGTCGATCGAGGCCTGGCCCTTGAATTCCGAGTCCCGGAGCAGCAGCCCCGCCTGGGCCACGGCGGCGGCGAAGCGGAAATCGTCCGACGTCTTCTCCGGGGACAGGCCGGAATCCACGACGGTCCGGCTGATGAGGCGGCTCGTGTCTCCGTCGGGTTCCTTGTATCTCAGCTTGACGGTCAGGAGCTCGGGAAGCTTGAAAGCTTCGGGCTTGATGATCGTCTGCTGGTATTTCAGCTCGTCGACCCCGGGGGCCTGTTCCTTGGAGCCGTAGGGGATGACCTCGTACAGGGCGGTCACGGTGTGGCCCGAGCCCAGCTCGCCCGCGTCCTTCCGGTCGTCGGCGAAATCTTCGTTCCGGAGCATCCGGGTCTCGTAACCGACGAGCCGGTAGGCCTTGACTTTGGCCGGATTGAACTCGACCTGGATCTTCACGTCCTTGGCGATGGTGAACAGGGTTCCGCGCATCTCGTCGACGAAGACCTTCTTGGCCTCGAGCAGGCTGTCGATGTAGTAGTAGTTGCCGTTGCCCTTGTCGGCCAGCTGCTCCATGCGCGAGTCCTTGTAATTGCCCATGCCGAAGCCGGCGATGGTCAGGAAGATTCCCCGGTCACGCTTTTCCTCGATCAGGCGCACCAGGTCGCCCGTGCTGGAGAGGCCGATGTTGAAGTCGCCGTCCGTGGCCAGGATGATGCGGTTGTTGCCCTTGGGCAGGAAATTCTCCGCGGCCGTCTTGTAGGCCAGCTCGATCCCCGCCCCGCCGGCCGTCGAGCCGCCGGCCTGGAGCCTGTCCAGGGAGTCGATGATCTTTTCCTTCCGGTCGCCCGGGGTCGGGGGCAGCACCAGCCCCGCCGCGCCGGCGTAGACGACGATCGACACCCGGTCCTCGGCGCCCAGGTTGTCGGTCAAAAGCTTGAAGGAGGACTTGAGGAGGGGCAGCTTGTTGGGCGCGTTCATCGAGCCCGAGACGTCGATGAGGAAGACGAGGTTCGAGGGCTGGAGCTTGTCCCCGGGGATCTTCCGTCCCTGAAGCCCGATGTGGACCAGGCGGCGGGAGGGGTTCCAGGGGCAGGAGGAGACTTCGGTGACTATGGAGAACGGCCGGTCGTCCTCGGGCAGGGGATAGCCGTAGACGAAATAATTGACCATTTCCTCGATGCGGACGGCGTCCTTGGGGGGGAGGCTGTTGGACTTGAGAAAGCGACGGATGTTGGCGTAGGAGGCCGTGTCGACGTCGATGGAGAACGTGGACAGGGGGTTGTCTATCGCGGACAGGAACCGGAGCTCGGCGATGCGGTCGTATTCCTCCGTGCTGAACTCCCGGGAATGATCCGTCGGATAGGGAGCCCGGGCCGGCATCACGCCGCCGACGACGCCGCCCGTGACCCCGCCTTCCAGGCTTTTTTCGGCCCTGCCCATGACGACCTCTTCATGGAGGGCTCCGGGGACCATCTTCAGATTGACCGAAGTCGTTTGTCCCGGCCTGACGGCCAGGCCCTTGCGCACAAGCCTTTTGAAACCGGCGAGCTCGGCCCGGAGTTCGTAGTTTCCCGGAGGGAGGCCGGAGAAAACGAAGGCTCCCTTTTCGTCCGATTGGGTCTTGAGCTCAGCCTTCACGCCGGCCTGGGTCAGGACGAGCGCCACGCCGGGCAGGGGGGCGCCCGAAGCGTCCGTCACGGCGCCCCGGAGGACTCCCGTATTCTGGACCAGGCTGAAGCCGCTGAAGGCGGCCAGGGTCGACAGGGCGACGGCCCAGCCGAGCATTTTCATTGTTTTTTTCATATCGGCCTCCTTGTTCTTCACTTATTATACATTTCCAGCGCTGTGTTGTTGCGAGTTTACAAACATTTTACAGTGGACGCCTCCCGTTTTTTCTGGCATTTTATGGACATGGCCGCGAAAAGAAAAGGTTCCGGCCCGAACGGCGTCTCGAGAGGCCGCCCGCGCCCGGCATTCGGCGCGGACGAGGCGCGTGGGCTCGCCGGCCGCCTCTACGGCCTCGAGGCCGAAGTCCGGGAGCTCACCGGCGAGAGGGACAGGAATTTTCACCTCCGGACTTCGGACGGGGGCGAATACGTCCTGAAAATCTCCAACGCCCTCGAGCTCAAGGAATTCCTCGACTTCGAAAACCGCATCCTGAACCATCTCCAGGAGCGAAGCCCGGAGCTCGGCGTCCCGCGCCTCAGACGCCTGCCCTCGGGCGAGGCCATGACGACCGTGCGCAGCCCTTCGGGCGCGGAGCACTTCGTCCGCCTGCTGACCTATCTTCCCGGCCGCTTCCTGGCGCAGGTCAGACCCCACCATCCCGAGCTGCTGTCGGACCTCGGCCGGTTTCTCGGCGGCCTCGACAGGGCCCTGGCCGGGTTCGACGGCGATGTGCCGGAGCGTCCGCTCTTGTGGGACATGCGTCATGCCCCTCAGACCGTCCGGCGTTTTCTCAACCTTGTCCCCGACCCGGACAGGCGGCGGCTCGTTGAATTTTTTCTCGACCGCTATCAGCGCGCAGTTCTTCCCCGGAGCGGAGCCCTGCGGCAGGGGATCATCTACAACGACGGAAACGACCATAACGTACTCGTCGGCCACGCGGCGGAGGGCCCTTTCGGCCGCTTCCGGCGCGTCGCCGGAGTCGTTGATTTCGGCGACATGGTCCGGGGCTGGACGGTCGTCGAGCCGGCCGTGGCCGCGGCCTACGCCATGATGGGCAAGGCCGACCCGCTCGAAGCCGCGGCCCACATCGCCGCCGGCTTCCACTCCGTCCTGCCGCTTACGGAAGACGAGTTCGCCTGCTTCTTCGATTTCGTCTGCCTGCGCCTCTGCCTGAGCGTCGTCATCGCCGCCGAGCAGCAGTCCCGGGAGAGGGACAACGCCTACCTGCGCGTCAGCGAGGACGCGGCCTGGGCGCTCCTCGGCCGCCTGGGCGAGGTTTCTCCGAACCTGGCGCATGGCACTTTTCGCGACGCCTGCGGCCTGCCCGCCTGCCCGCGCGCATCCGGGGTCGTCCGCTGGCTCGAAGCGAATGCGGAGTCCTTCGGACCGGTCGTCGAGCCCGACCTCAGAGCGCACCCGCCTCTCGTCCTCGACCTCGGCGCGGGGAGCCTCGAGCTGGGGCGGCTTTCGTACTCCGAGGATCCGGCCGAGGTCGAGGCCCGTATCGCCGGCCTCCTCCAGGAATCCGGCCGGAAGATCGCGCTCGGACGATACAACGAAGCGCGGACGGCCTACAGCGGCCGGGGGTTCGAGGTCAACCGGAACGACGGCCCGGAGATGAGGACCGTTCACCTCGGGGTCGACCTCTTTCTCCCGCCCGGCTCGGCCGTGCTCGCCCCCCTGGACGGCGTCGTCCACAGCTTCGCCGACAACGCCGCCGCCCAGGACTACGGCCCGAC
>VGJG01000161.1 GCA_016867615.1 Candidatus Aminicenantota bacterium
ACGGCTTGAATTCCGCCTCGATGCGCCATTTCTCTGAAACCGGGAACCTTTCGATGCCCTTGAAACCGGCGATTCTCGGGTTCGCGCTGTCGCGCAGGCGGATCCCGATCCGGTCTCCGCGCCGGATGACGAACCAGCTCAGCGAGCGGTGGCTGAGGACCGTGGGCTTTCCTTCGGCGTCGTTTTTCATTTCCAGTGTCGTCACGGGCGCGCCGTCGTGGAATATGCCGACGCCTTCCTTGACTTTCACCGTGACCCGCCCGTTTTCCAGGATGAAAACGCCCATCTCGGCGGGCGCCTTGCCCTCGGGGAAAACTACGTCGTTGGATGCGCCGGCGCCGAAGGAGTTCTCACTCTCCTCGAGCCAATAGAGCCCGGCGAGGCTCAGCCAGCTGTCCGGGGCTTTCAGCCCTTCGACGCGCTTTTGGTGCCATTCGTCGATGCTTTTCACATAATCCGCATCCGTCTTTGTGGCGCAGGCCGTCATCATGATCATCGCCAAGCCGAAGGCCAGTGCTCCGCACAATGTTTTTCTCGCCATGTTTTCTCCCAATCCGTTCGTTATGTCCATAACCTGTCGGCATTCCCTGAGCCGAAGATGCAGAGTATCAGTAAAACGGGGTCGCGTCTACACTTTCCACTTTTTTGAGGAGGTGTGGTCCTATATCAGCAAGAAGGATCTTGCCGCCGGCCGCGACCGGCGGCAACGGGCCGGGCATGCATGGCCCGGGATGCTGGACCCGGCACGCGCACGGAAAAAGAGGGAAAAAGAGGGGACATCAAATATATTTACTCTATTCCCTGGAGAGTCGCATTTATCGAGCAGCCGGTCCGGCGGGCCATGGGATTCCGGCCTGCTCAAAAAAGTGGAAAGTGTAGACGCGACCCCGTCTTTTTCAAGATCGCCTTCCTGCCCTTTGCGGCCAAGCCGACGGGGCCGGTGGCTTCCATCGGCCTGCAGTATTGCTCCACCGCGGTGATGCGCGGTTCATGACATCAAGCGTGCTCGTGACGCTATCCGCCGAATCCGGCCTTCGGCCCGGTTGAAAAAGTGGAAAGTGCAGACGCGACCCCGTCTTGTTCCATGCTAAGATGAAACGATGCAGGGACTGAGCAACGCCATGGCAACCGAGCCCCTCGCCGTCCTGTCCGACATCCACGGCAACCGCTGGGCGTTGGAGGCCGTCCTGTCAGACCTCCGCCGCCGCGGAATCCGCGACATGGTCAATCTCGGCGACAGCCTGTACGGCCCGCTGGACCCGGCCGGCACGGCCCGGATGCTCATGGAGCTGGACATGCCGACCGTGCGCGGCAACGAGGACCGCATCCTGCTTGACGACCCCTCCCTTCATCCCGACGCGCTCAGCCTGCCGTACGTCCGGAGTGTCCTGGAGCCCGGGCACCGGCGCTGGCTGAACCGGCTCCCCTTCGCCGTCGTGGTCGGGGATTGCTACCTCTGCCACGGCTCTCCCCGCGCCGACGACGAATACCTGCTGTGGGAGGTTTCCCCCGGCGGCTGCCGGCGGCTGCCGCCGGACGCCGTCATGGCCCGGCTGGCCGGCCCGGGCCCGTTCATCGTCCTGTGCGGCCACGACCATCTGCCGGCGTGCCTGGACCTGCCTGACGGCCGCTGCGTCGTCAATCCGGGCAGCGTCGGGCTGCCGGCCTACCGCGACGGCCGCCCCTTCCCCCATGCCATGGAGGCCGGCTCGCCCCACGCCCGCTACGCCGTCATCCGCCGCTGCCGTTCGGGGATCGAGGTCGAGCATGTCGCCGTGGCCTACGACTGGGAGCGCGCCGCGGCGACGGCGGAAGGGAATGGACGGCACGACTGGGCCCACGCCCTGCGCACCGGGCGGGCATTCAGGGGATCAACATGACCACTAGCGAATCCGAAGGGAGAGCTGCCATGAAACGAAACGTCAGACGAAATATCGTTAAATCCGCCGCGACGGTCGCCGCCCTGTTGCTCCTCCTGCGCCCGGCGCTCGACGCCGGCATCGTTCAGGTGGCCTCGCCCGGCGGTAAAATCCGCGTTGCGGTCTCGGTGGCCGACCGCATCTTCTACATGGTTTTCGTGGGCGGGGAGCGGGTCGTCAGCGCCTCGCCCGTATCCATGACGATCGACGACGGCGTGGTCCTCGGCAAGAACCCGCGCCTCGTCAAGGTCGACCGCCGGCGCGGCGACGCCGTCATCACGCCGCCCGTCAGGGAAAAACGGGCCGTCATCCCGGACCGCTTCAACGAGATGACCCTCCGCTTCCGCGGCGGCTTCGGGCTCGTCTTCCGGGCCTACGACGACGCCGCGGCCTATCGTTTCTTCGTCGAGAAGAAGGGGCCGATCAAGGTCAACGACGAGGAGGCGACCTTTTTCTTCTGCGGCGAGGTCTCGGCCTGGATCCCCTTCGCAAAAAGCATGCGCACCTCGTTCGAGAGCAACTACACGCGCCTCCCCGTCAAGGATGTCGGGCCCGAGCGCCTGGCGTTCGCGCCGGTGCTCGTCGATTTCCCCAACATCGCCAAGGTCGCGGTCACCGAGGCCGACATCGACGACTACCCGGGCATGTTCCTCACCGGAAACGGCGACGGCTTTCCCCTGCTCCGCGGAAAATTCGCCCCCTATCCCCTGGAGGAGCGCTTCCTGGACAAGAACGGCCGCGCCCTCGGCGTCGACCGCGCCGCCGATTTTATCGCCCTGACCCGCGGCCCTCGCGCCTTCCCCTGGCGCGTGCTGGCCGTGGCCGAGCGCGACGGCGGCCTCATCGAGAACGACGTCGTCTACAGGCTCGGCCCGGCGTTGCGGCTCAAGGACACGTCCTGGATCAAGCCCGGCAAGGTGGCCTGGGACTGGTGGAACGCCCTCAACCTCTACGGCGTCGATTTCGCGGCGGGCATCAACACGGCGACCTACAAGCACTACATCGACTTCGCCGCCAAGCACGGCCTGGAATACATCATCCTCGACGAGGGCTGGTCGGCCATAGACGATCTCTTTAAGCTCAACCCCGACATCGACCTCCCGGCGATCCTCTCCTACGCCTCCTCCAAGGGCGTGGGCGTCATCCTGTGGTGCGTCTGGGCGACGCTCGACAGGCAGATGGACGAAGCCCTCGACCGGTTCGCCGCCTGGGGCGTGAAGGGCATCAAGGTCGATTTCATGGACCGCGACGACCAGCGGGTCGTCGCCTTCTACCGCCGCTGCGCCGAAGCCGCGGCCGCGCGCCGGCTGCTGGTCAATTTCCACGGAGCCTTCAAGCCCGACGGCCTGCGCCGCGCCTTCCCCAATGTCCTCACCCGCGAGGGCGTGCTGGGGCTCGAGCACTCCAAGTGGAGTGCGAACGTCACGCCCGAGCACGACCTCCTCATCCCCTTCATCCGGATGCTGGCCGGGCCGATGGACTACACGCCGGGCGCCATGACGAACGCCGCGGAAAAGCAGTTCCGTCCCGTCTTCGACCGGCCGATGAGCCAGGGGACGAAGGCCCATCAGCTGGCCATGTACGTCGTCTACGAGAGCCCGCTCCAGATGCTCTGCGACTCGCCCTCGAACTACGAGCGCGAGCCGGACGCCATGGCCTTTCTCTCGAAAGTCCCGACGGTCTGGGACGAGACGCGGGTCCTCGAGGCCCGGGTCGGCGACTACGTCGTCGTCGCACGCCGGAGCGGGAAGGACTGGTACATCGGCGCCATGACAGACTGGACGCCGCGCCGCCTCGAGGTCGCGCTCGATTTCCTCGACGAGCGCCCCTACGAGGCCGAGTTTTTTTCGGACGGCCCGAACGCCGCGCGCCACCCCGGCGACCTCAAGCGGCAATCGGCGCGCCTCAACAAGGGGGACCGCCTCACGATCGCCATGGCCCCCGGCGGCGGCTTCGCCGCCCGGCTCAAATAAGACGGGGTCGCGTCTACACTTTCCACTTTTTTGAGCAAACCTGTTCCGCCGCGTTGCGATCCCGCATTTATCGTTTTGGCCTCTAAAAAGCGATTCTAGGGATCCCTTTCATAATAATAATGAGGCTAATTGATTTCTAATGAATATGATCGCCCGGCCCGACCAAAAAATCAAAATCAGCCAACTTTGAGCGGCTGCCAATTTATAAGTTTGGTATTTCGATAATAATCTGGATAAAATATATGTTGACTTTCAGTTTATTCATGATATTATGGAACCATGTTTGAAAGATGGATAAAATTCGATTTTGGTGTGACAAAAGGGGTTTTAATCCTGGGGCCGCGGCGTTCCGGTAAAACAACTCTACTCAAGGGTCGGTTCCACGATTTCACGTATAGCACCTTGGATGATCTGGACGCCCTCTCTTGGGCCGATAAGGACCCCAAAGGATTCGTGCAATCCCTCGGAAGCGCCTTCATCATCGACGAGATCCAGCGCAGCCCGCGATTGACCGTGGCCGTCAAGTATGCCATCGACAACCTCGGCGCTCGGGCCCTGCTGACCGGATCCAGCTCGATCGGGCTGCTGGATTCCGCCGCAGACTCGCTGGCCGGGCGGATCTCCCTATGCCACCTGCCGACCGCCTGCTGGGGAGAGGATGCCGGCCCCCCGCAGCACGGCCTGCTGGGAGCGCCCGCGGCCTACCCGGTGCTGGCCGAAGGGCGACGGCTGCTGGAAGAGGCGATCCTCTACGGCCAGTTTCCCGAGATCCTCTGCCAGACAATAAACGAATCGAAACGGCAGATCCTGCTCAACTATCGCGACACCTACTTCACCCGCGACTTGATGCAGATGTCCAACATCGAGAACCTGGACGCCCTGCTGGCGATCTTTCATCACCTGGCCCGTTCCATCGGCTCAACCCTGGAGGTCTCGAACTTCGCCCGGGAAGCCGGGGTCAGTTTTCCGACCGCCAAAAAATACCTCGGGACCCTGCTCCAGT
>VGJG01000162.1 GCA_016867615.1 Candidatus Aminicenantota bacterium
TGCTTCGGGCATGAATTTCCCTCGGCTCCGGGGGCCGTTCGTCCAGGGTCGAGAGATAAATGAAGCCCGCCCCGAGGCCGCCATAGGGCGTCAGAAGCCCGCCCCTCCCTCCGAGGGAGAGGATTCCGGCGAACGTCAGGCCCAGGCCCGCGCTGCTGCGGTGGGCGCCCGGCGGGGGATCTTTCTCCGAACCGGCGGGGTTGAAATGGTAAGTGAATTCCCCCTCGGCCGAGAGCCGCGGCGTCAGCGGAAACGCGGCCGTGAGGCTGAAAGAAGGACAGGAGTGGAAGGCTCCGAGGGAAGCGCCCAGCCCGAGGCCCAGGCGCCGGCTCCCGGCTGCGGCGGAACCGTCCGCGGCGGCCGCCCGGGGGATGCCGGCGACGAGCGCGAGGAAGAGCCCGGCGCCGGCGAGGAGGCGGCCGAGAGTCCGCATCGTCCGGGGAGCCAAGTTTTCAGGGTCCCAAGGCCGTGTAATCGAACTCGGACCCGAGGAGGCTGTGAGGGACGAGGTAGATGACCAGCATCAGTGCGGCGGCGCCCAGGATCCAATAGCGCTCCCCCCGGCCCTTCCGTCCGAGGAGGAGCGCGCCCAGCCAGCCGAGGAATACGATGAGCGTTTTGTTGTCCGTCAGGTCCGAACCGAACGGAAAGCCCGTCCACCAGGCGCCGAAGGCGTACTTCTGCATGATCGGCCCGAGGAAGAAACCGCCCAGAATGATCAGCAGGAGCGTCCAGAGGGCCGGCCGCCGCGGTTTCCCCCCGGGCCGCAAGGCCTCCAGGCCGGCGGCCGTGCCGAAGAGCATGGCCAGGAACATGGCGAGGATGTGGGGTATCATGACCCAGGGCGGGACATCGCCCCGAAAGCGGATGATGACCGGACGCCCCTTGTTCAGCTCCGCGGTCTCTCCGCCGCAGGACAGAGTCGCCTTGTAGGCCAGCTTGCCGGCCATGGGAGGGCGGCCGTCCTCCTCGCCCGGCCAGGACAGGGGAGCGGTGAGAGCCGGAATGTTCTTCTCGCCTCCGTGGGTCAGGGAGACGAGCCCGTAAGTCATATCAACCGTCCGCTCCGGGTTCCAGGCGTCCCCCTTCTTGTACCGCTGGTATTCGACCCGGCCTGTTATCCCCGCGCCCTCCGGGACGGGCACCTTGACCCTGAAGGGACGGGTGAGGACCGCGCTGCGCTCCAGGCGATAGGACAGGAGCTGTCCGCAGAGGGTTTCGCTCTCCCGCAGCGGGTAGGTCGGACCCGTCCGTCTCTGGTAGAAGGCGGCGGCCAGGGTCAGGACGCCGGCCAGGACCCAGAGCGCGGCCCGTTTCATCTCAGCTCTTGACTTCCAGGCCGCCCATGATGACCGTGCCCCGGATGAAGAGCGTCGCCTTGGATTCGCTTTCCGGCAGCGGGGCCGTCTTGTTCTCCACGCCTCCCAGGACGGGCGAGATGTCCACCACGGCCTTCCAGTTCCGTGGAACCTTGATGTCGATGCCGCCCATGAAGACGTTCACCTCGATGGTCGCCTGCCCCTGGTCCAGGACCGCGTCCCGGAGGTCGATGTCGATCCCGCCGAGCACGGCCGAAGCCCGGCCGCCCCGGAAGGACTGGGAAGTGATGACCCGGTTCACTCCGCCGAGCACGACCGAGGCGTTGAGGTCGTCGACCGCGACGGCCGGACCGGAGCGCGACCTGCGGCGGAAAAGGGGGCCGAAGATCAGCCACAGACCGACGATGATGATAACCGTCGGCCAGACATAGACCCAGACATTGCGCGGCAGCCGTCCCAGCCGCTGAAGGAGGAAGATGACGCCCAGGGCGGTCAAGAGGATGCCGGGAAAAACGTCCCGGTAGCCGCTGCCCACGAGCTGCCACAGGCCGAGGACGATGAGGATGACGGGCCAGTAGGTGCTGAAGATGTTATGCGTGCTGACCTTTCCCATGTTCCCCAGAAGGAAAATGACCCCCACGATGACGATGATCAGTCCCCAGACGAAACGATCGCCGCCGGTCCTGTGTTTGGCCATGACTTATCTCCTTTAACCCGATGGTTTTGGCGTGGATTTTATATCAGAAAGAGCGGCCGTTCACAAGGCCGACGCAATCGGCGGAGACGCTCTCATATCCTAAACAGCCGTCGCGCCGAGCGAGGGGCGCAGGACTTCGATCCACCGGCGGGCTTCTGCGGCCATGGCTCCGGGCTTTCCTCGGCCCGCCGTGAGGGCCGAGCCGCAAAAAACGCCCTCTCCGTCCGAGCGGTTGAGGGCGTCGAGGTTCTCCAGGCCGACGCCCCCGGTGTGAATGATCCTCAGGCCCGGGTAGGGGCCGCGCCAGGCCCGGGCCAGGCCGGAGAAGACTTGCCCGCCGGCCGCGGCGGGGAAGAGCTTGTAGATCCACTGGTGGGGATGCTTCTCCCCGAGCTCGAGGAGGTCGCAGCCGTAGAGCGCCGCCTTGAGGGCGAGCTGCTTGCCGCAGTCGGACAGCCCGCCCGGCACGGCCATCGCGTCCGCGGCGGCGCATTCCTCGACCACCTCCGGGAAGAAATCGGGCGAGACGACGCCCGCCGCGCCGGCGGCGAGCGCTTCCCGGGCCTGCCTTCGGGTCAGGACCGTTCCCGCCAGGAGCAGGGCGTCGGGGTGCTTCTCGAGGACGGCTCGGATCCCCTCCGCCGCCGCGTCCGTGCGAAAGGCCACCTCGAGGACGATTCCCAACGGACTGAGCTCCTCATATGCCCGCAGGCAATCCTCCGCCGACGGGGGAGAGAGCAGGCCGATCAGGCGCTTTTCGCCGAGGAGACGGAACGCCTCCCGCGATTTGCTCATGGGTCACAGTCTCCGGATGTTCATCCCGCCGCTGACTTCGAGGCAGAGCCCCGTGGAGAACGCGAAATCCCCGCGGGCGAGGGCGGTCACCGCCCGGGCCACGTCCTCGGGCCGGCCCCAGCGCCTCTGCGGGACGAGCCCCTCGGAGATCAAACGATCGTACTTGTCCCTGACCCCGGCGGTCATGTCTGTTTGGATGATTCCCGGCCGGACTTCATAGACATGGATGCCGGCCGCGGCCAGGCGGTCGGCGAAGAGGCGGGCCGCCGCGCTGGCGGCCGCCTTGGAGAGACAGTATTCCGCCCGGGAGGGCGAGGACACTTCGGCCGAGATCGAGGAGATGAAGATCACGGCCGGCCCCTGGGCCCGGCCGTCCCGCGCCTGCTCCAGCATCCAGCGGGCGGCCCGCTGGGTCAGGAAGAACGCCCCGCGGGCGTTGACGTTCATGACCCGGTCGAAGCTCCCGGGGTCCGTGTCGAGGATGTCCCTCCTCTCCAGGGGAGCGACGCCGGCGTTGTTCACCAGCAAGTCGAGACGTCCGAAACGCTTCCGGACGGCCTCGAGCAGGGACTCGTGACCGCCGAGGTCGGCGATGTCTCCGGGAACGGCCAGAAACCCCGCCCCGAAGCCCCGCACGCTTTGATCGAGCTCGGCCTGATGGGCGGCGGGACGGCCGGGCTCCTCGAAGGTGATGTCGTTGGCGGCGATGTCGTAGCCGTTCCGGGCGAGGTCCAGGGCGATGGCCCGCCCGATGCCCCGGCCGGCTCCGGTGACGAGGGCCGCGGGTCTTCGGTCCATGGTCGCGCTCCTAGGGGACGACGGCGTCGTCCAGAAATTCCTTCCAGACCGTCTCGAACCAGCTTTCCTCGACCGGGAGGGGCCGGATCCCGACCCAGCGGCGGGAGACGCGCGCCCCTCCCTCGTAGCGGACTTCGAGTATGTTCCGACCGACGGTCGATTCCTCGGTCTCGAGAGAAAAATGCCAGAGGTCCTCGAGGGCCGGGCACGGTTTCTCTCCGCCGGGGTCGAGGACGAGGAACGAGCCCCGGCTCCGTCCTCCCTGGCGCAGATACTCGCGGATGGCCTCGAGGATCACGGCGCAGGTCAGGCCCAGGTCGAGCGCCTTGAAGGCCGAGGCGAGGTCTTCGGGGCGGCGGACTCCCGCCTCCTCCTTGAGCCGCGCCAGGCGCGTCCAGGCTCGTGTCGCGTCGCCGCCTACGCCGCCGGCGCTCCGGATGTGGCCGCCGTGAAGGGACATCCCGTGGCGCAGCTCGGCGAGGATGCCGGCCATGGGAGCCTCGCCCGCTTCTCCTCGGCCGAGAAAACGCTCCGCGGCGGCCAGCCTCTCCAGGACTTGGGTCTCGGCTTTGGAGGCGAATTCCGCGACATCGAGGGGCGCCTCGCCGCAGCGCCGGGAGATGTATAAAGCCGCCCTGAGGCTTCCCACCTGGCCCGCGTTCAGGGCCGACCCGCCCGGCCGCCGCACGCCGTGCGTCCCGCACGCCTCGCCCACGGGGAAGAGACGGCCGACATCCGATTCCCACCAGAGGTTGGCCTTGATGCCGCCGTTGGCGTGCTGGGCGCAGACCGCGATTTCCAGGGGCTCGCGGGCGAGGTCGATGCCGTTGTTCAGGAACAGCTCGTACGCCGGGGCGTTCATCTTCTTCAGCCGCTCGAGGGGAGTGTCGAGCAGCGCCCCGGACCGCCCCAGGTAGTCCCGGGCTTCCGGGGAAAGCCTGTCCAGGGAGAAAGGACCCGTGCGCCGGTCGCCCTCGGGGTTGCGCGTAAAGTCGAGAAAAACGCGACGTCCCCGTCCGGCCGTCTCCCTGGTGACGAGGAGGTCGATGAGCGAGGACCCGCCGCCCCGGATCTTCCTCGAGTCGAAGGGCCACTCATAGCCCTTGAGGAAAACGGCCGTTCCCTGGGCGCCCATGTCCCCGAAAAAGCCGTTGAGCAGGGGCTGTTCGTCCGAGCCGTCGGCCGCCGTGGAGAAATAATGGGGGATGGCCTGCTGATAAGTGCCGGAGAGGTTCCAGCGGAATTTCAGCGAGGCCAGACCG
>VGJG01000163.1 GCA_016867615.1 Candidatus Aminicenantota bacterium
CTGTGTATTCTAGCATATTTTTACGCGCTCATGGACACTCCGCGAGCATGGCCGGGAAAGCGGCGTCATGCCGCCGCACTCCAAAGCGCGCCCGCGCCCGCGTTTCTTTTTGGAGTGCGGCCGCACGAGGCCGCTTTGGATCGCGCCGGCGAGTCGCCGCGCTCTGTCAAACGCTTCAGAGCAAAGCATCGGGGCACCTCAACCTTGATATGCCCGCCGGTTTCTGCTATGTATTCAGGCGGAAAGGGAATCACCATGCGTCTCAACCCGGCGGCCAAGATCACTCATAAGGAACGCTGGGGCGATTACGTCCTTCTCACCCTGGAATCCCCCGACATCGCCCGGGTGGCGGCTCCGGGACAATTCCTGATGGTCAAGACCGCCCCGGGACCGCGGCCGCTGCTCCGCAGGCCGCTCAGCATTCACGACCGCGGCGACGGGTCGCTCGACATCTTCTTCAAGGTCGCGGGCGAGGGCACGGCCCTTCTCGCTCAAAAAACGCCCGCGGAAACTCTGGACATACTCGGACCGCTGGGCAAGGGGTTCGACCTCGAACTGGGCGCCCGGGAGGCGAAGAAAACGGCTGCGCCGGCGGTGGCCGTGGGAGGCGGGCGGGGGATCGCGCCCCTGGTGTTCCTCGCGGCGGAGATGAAGAAAGCCGGACGGCCCCTCAAGCTTCTGTACGGAGGACGGACCCTGGGGGACATCCCCCTCAAAGACAGACTCGCGGCCGCCGGCTACGCGCCCGCCTGCTCCACGGACGACGGCTCGTTCGGGTTCAGGGGGCTGGTGACCGACCTCCTGAAAAGCGCGATCGCCGAGGCGCCCGCCTCGGCCGTCTACGCCTGCGGCCCCGAACCCATGCTCGAGGCCGCGGCGCGCGTCGCCGCGGAGGCGGGCCTGCCGTCCGAACTCTCGCTCGAGGCGCGCATGGGTTGCGGGTTCGGAGCCTGCTGGGGCTGCGTTCACCGCCTCCGCACCAACGGCCGGGAGAGCTGGGTCAAGGTCTGTGAGGAGGGGCCCGTCGTCTCAGGGGGCGATGTCGTCTGGGGGGAGGGAGCATGAATCCCTCCGGAGCCGTCGACCTGTCCGTGGACCTGGGTTTTCTTAAGCTCAAGAACCCCGTCCTGGCCGCTTCGGGCACGTTCGGCTACGGCCTCGAGTTCGCTCCGTTCCTCGACCCCGCGCGGCTGGGAGGGTTCGTGGTCAAGGGACTGTATTTCGACCCCCGGCCCGGCAACCCCCCTCCGCGCCTGACCGAGACGCCCTCGGGCCTCGTCAACGCCGTCGGGCTCCAGGGCGTCGGCGTGGCCGCCTTCTGTGAACAGAGCCTCCCCCGTCTGCGCGGGCTGGACACGGCGGTCATCGTCAACGTCTGCGGCCGGGACACGGAGGAATACGTCTGCGTCGTCGAATACCTGGACGGGCACGAGGGCATAGACGCCTACGAGCTCAACATTTCCTGCCCCAACGTCAAGGCCGGCGGCGCCTGCCCGGGGCTCAGCCCGGAGACGACGCGCGAAGTCGTGGCCGCCGTCAAGAGACGCTCCCGGCGGCCGGTCATCACCAAGCTCTCCCCCAACGCCGCCGACGTGGCGGGCATCGCCGCCGCCGCCGAGGAAGCCGGGTCGGACGCCGTCTCCCTGGTCAACACCTTTCTGGCCATGGCCGTGGACGTCGAGACGCGTCGGCCGAAAGTGGCCAACGTCTACGGAGGGCTGAGCGGGCCGGCCATCCGGCCCATCGCCCTGCGCATGGTCCACCAGGCCGCCTCGCGGGTCAAGATCCCCGTCATCGGCCTGGGGGGCATCGCCACGGCCTCCGACGCCCTGGAATTCCTGATCGCCGGGGCGCGGGCGGTCCAGGTCGGAACGGCGGGGCTCGTCGATCCGCGGTCGGCCCTGGAGATCATCGACGGGCTGGAAGACTACTGCCGGCGCCACGGCCTGGACCGCTTGAGCGATCTCTGCGGCACGCTCCAGGCCTGAGCAGAGGAAGGAGATCCCCATGAGCGGAACGAACCCCGCCGAACGCATCATCATCGCCCTGGACGTCAAGAACAAGACGGAAGCCCTGGATTTGGCCCGCCGCCTTCCCCGGGCCGTCCTGTTCAAGGTCGGGCTCGAGCTCTTCACCGCGGAAGGACCGGAGCTTCTCCGGGAACTCGGGCGTGAGGGAAAGGGGCTGTTCCTCGACCTCAAGCTGCACGACATCCCCAACACCGTGGCCCAGGCCGTCAAGTCCGGGGCCAGGCACGGGGTGCGGATGATGACGCTTCACGCCTCGGGCGGCAGTGAGATGATGGCCCGCGCCGCGGAGGCCGCCGCCGAGACCGCGTCCCGGGAGGGGGTTCCCCGTCCCCTTCTCCTGGGAGTCACGGTCCTGACCAGCCTGGCCGACGCCGACCTCGCCGCCCTGGGGCTCGCCGCAAGCGCCCGGGACCAGGTCGTCAGGCTGGCGCGTTTGGCCGAGGGGGCGGGGCTGGACGGCGTCGTTTCCTCGGCCAAGGAGATCGAAGCCGTGCGCGCCGAGACGAGGAAAGATTTTCAGGTCGTCACGCCCGGCATCCGGCCGGCCTGGGCGGCGGCGGACGACCAGAAGCGCGTCATGACCCCGGCCGAGGCCGTCCGGCTCGGCGCCGACCGCCTGGTCATCGGCCGTCCCGTCACCCGGGCGGACGATCCCCAACGGGCGTTCGACAGGATCTTGGAGGAAATCTCCTAGCGAAAGCGGGCCTCCCCCCTCGCCGGCAATTTCCGGTCGGTTGAGCGGTCTTTCTCATCATCGCCGGAAGGCATGAATTTCGAGACGCAGGCCCGGGCTGCCGGCGGAGAGAGAAAAAAAAAGGAGAGAGCCGCAGAGGGCTCTCTCCCCTCGAAGAATCGAAGCGTGGGCTTATTTTTCCGCGGCCTTGCGCGTGTTTTCCTCGATGGCCAAAATCACCAGGATGCCCTCCGCCGCCGCGTACAGGAGGAGGACGTAGAGCGCGCCGGCCAGTAGGATGCCGAATCCGACGGCCGCTTTGACTCCGCCCTCGTACTGAAATCCGAGGGAATCGGTGAACAGGAAGACCACGAAAAACACGACGGTGAGCAAGGCGACGATCCAGGCCAGGATGCGAAAAACCCAGGCGATCGTCTTCAGGGCCGGAAACTTATGCTGAGACACGGCTGACCTCCTCTCGCCCTCGAAAGGGCTTCATCCCTCCCTCAGTCAAGCCCGCAAATGCGCGGCGGACAGCAGGAATCGCGTCAGGGGATGACAAACCTGGCGATCCGGGGAATGAAGATCGAACGGACGATGACCTGGATGAGGGCGATGCCCACGATGGCCACGATGAGGCTGATGATGAAGTAGGACAGCTGCTTGTCCTTGGGCGTATCCATCAGGGGCGCGGTGAACCCGAGGTAGAGGATGTAGAGGCCGTACAGCGAGGCCAGCCACACGAGCCAGACCATGATGTACCAGGCGGGGATCAAGTACAGCGCGCCGACGACCCAGGAGGGCGTCATGCTGTACACCGCCAGGGCCATGGCGTTCTCCAGGCTCTGCTTGGACCCGAAATTCGGGGCGAGAGCGTTGATCACGAACCCCACGCCGAAGACCATGGCCAAGCCCAGAACATAGTAAAGAACGGCATATCCCAGGCCCCGGCCCACGCCCCACCAGCGGCTGAACAGGCCCAGGCCGATGAACTGCGCCACGGCCGTTATGGCCGCCAGGGGAACGGCGTAGCTCAGAAAGAGAGTCTGAACGGGAGTCTTCTCCGTCTTGATGGTCGCCCACTCCTTGGCGGGAGCGGTCAGGATTCCCTGCGCTCTTTGAATCAGGTTCATGGATACCTCCTTCCCTCGTCAAATAGAGAAACAATATATATTCAAAGTCCGTCGCGCTGTCAACCGAGGGCGCCGGATCGAAAGGCAAAAACGGCGTCTCCTGCCCGCCGTCCGGAGCGGCCCGTTAAAAGGAGGGGCGGTGATGCTGGAGGCGCGGGTCGGACTCGAACCGACGAATCGAGGTTTTGCAGACCTCTCCCTTAGCCACTTGGGTACCGCGCCTAAAAAAGGCACATCCCGCTTCGGGCGGTCCATATGGAGCGGGCGATGGGACTTGAACCCACGGCCTTCTGCATGGCAAGCAGACGTTCTACCACTGAACTACGCCCGCCCGCTTGAACCGCCCAGCCGATTAAAAGTAGCAGAAAGACCGGGGGGAGTCAATACGACCCTTCGGCCGCCTTGACCTCGACCCCGTCCCCCAGGACGACGGCATCGCTGGAGGAGAGGATCTTCAGGGTCGCCGTCTCCGCCTGGACGTCGATGAGGACGCCGTTGCCCACCGAGCGGCGGGGATGTCCCTGCGCCGGCTGCTTGAAGATCGTCAATTGCTGTCCGACCCGGAGGCCCTGTTCGCGGCCGATATCGATGAGCATCCAGTTGGAAGCGCCGACCTGGTTGAGGTCGTTTTCGAGGTAGATGACGGTCCCGGCCGGAAGGCCCGCGGTGTCTCCATAGGCGACGAACCCCTTATCCTTGCCCTCGACCGTCGGGCGGGTTTCGAAAGGGACCAGCCCGTCGCCCAACCTGACCGGTCCGCAGGCTTTCTCGATGCGCGCCGCGGCGCTGTTCTCGTCCGCGTGCAGGACCGATATCCAGCCCCTGCGGAAGCTCAGCGACCCCACCTTGTGTTTCTTCTGGGGGTGGCTCAAAACCTGGCCGGCGGAAACGATGAGCATCCGCTGTCCCGCGGCGACCCCCTGCGCGCGGCCGGCTTTGAGATAAACGACGTCCCCGTCCGAGAACTGAATGAACTCCGCCCGTTCCGCGCCGGCGATGGCCATCTCGGGCGGGGGGCCCTCCCAGATAAGA
>VGJG01000164.1 GCA_016867615.1 Candidatus Aminicenantota bacterium
CGGCTATCGGATATTTTTGAAGCGGAATAAACAAGGTCGCCATCCATGCCGGACGAGCAAGGGTTCCGCTTCAAGCATCTGGCCGTCGAGGGCGTGATGAAGTCCGGCAAGAGTTTCCTGGCAGAGCGGCTCGCCAAGCGCCTGGGCGGGCGGGCCGTCTTCGACAAGACGGACAACCCCTACCTGGCGGATTTCTACGAGGAAAAAGAGGGTTCCTCATTGCTCACCCAGCTCGTCTTTCTCGTGAACCGCTACAACCAGCAGGCCCGCCTGGCCCAGCGGGACCTCTTCGAGGAGCGCGTTTTCTGCGACTACATCTTCGAGAAGGACAAGATCTACGCCTACCAGACCCTGTCCGACGACGAGCTGGTGGTCTACGACCGCATCTACGGCATCCTGTCCGAGAGGGTTCCCAAGGCCGACCTGGTGGTCTATCTCCAGATCTCCATGCCCACCCTCTTCCGGCGCCTGGCGCGGGAGGGGACCCCCATGGAGAAGAACATCTCAGAGAAGTACCTCGAGGACCTCGTCGAGGCCTACGACTACTTTTTTTTCAACTACCAGCAATCGCCCCTGCTGGTGGTCAAGGCCGACGGCCTGGACCTCAGCCGGGAGGAGGATTTTGAGGAGGTCGTCCATCAGATCGGACACATGAAATCGAGACAGCTGTACTACGTCCCCCTGGGGGATGAGCGGAAGGAAAACCGGCGAAAGCCATAAGAGATTCGGACTTTACCTCAATCCCGATGCACAGGCGGGATGGGGAGAAAGGATGAACATGGCCGAAGAGACAGCAACACGGATCACCGTCCCCGCCCTCCTGGCCAAGAAGAGAAACGGGGAGCGGATCACGGCTTTGACGGCCTATGATTTTCCCGCCGCCCGCGTGGTGGACGAGGCCGGAGTGGACCTCGTCCTGGTGGGGGACTCGCTGGGCATGGTCGTCCTGGGCTACGAGAACACCGTGCCCGTGACCATGGAGGAGATGCTGCACCACACCCGGGCCGTGACGCGGGCCGTGAGGCGGGCGCTGGTCGTGGGCGACATGCCCTACTTCTCCTTCCACCTCAGCCGGGACGAGACCGTGCGCAACGCTTCCCGTTTTCTCAAGGAAGCGGGGGCGAGCGCGGTCAAGGTCGAGGGAGCGGGCGCCAAGCGCCTGAAGCTCATCGAAGCCCTGGTGGAAGCCGAAATCCCCGTCCTGGGGCATGTCGGGCTCACTCCCCAGTCCATCCATCATCTCGGCCGGTTCAAAGTCCGGGGCAAGAGCCGGGAGGAAGCCCGGCGCATCCTGGACGGGGCCCTGAGCCTGGAGAAAGCCGGCGTCTTCGCCGTGGTCCTGGAATGCGTGCCCCGGGAGCTGGCCCGCGAGGTCACGGCCCGGCTCCGTGTGCCCACGATCGGCATCGGCGCCGGTCCTCACTGCGACGGGCAGATCCTGGTCTTTCACGACCTGACGGGCTTCACCACCGGCTACCTTCCCAAGTTCGTCAAAAAATACCTCGACCTCCAGGACCTCCTGTCCCGGGCCGTGGGGGACTACGTCCGAGACGTCCGGCGCGGCGCGTTCCCCGAGGACGCCCATTCCTTCCATCTGCCCCCCGAGGATTGCCGGGCGCTTCCCTCCTGGCTGGGCGCAGGGAGGAAGAGAAAAGGAAGAGCATGAGAGTCATCACGTCCGTGCGGGCGATGAAGGCCGCCGCGTCGCGTCTCAAGGACGCGGGCCGGACGATCGGCCTGGTGCCCACCATGGGCTACCTCCACCGGGGGCACTTGAGCCTCGTCCGGGCCTCGAAGCGGGCCGCGGATGTCACCGTGGTCAGCATCTTCGTCAACCCCGCCCAGTTCGGGCCGCGGGAGGACCTGAAAGCCTATCCGCGCGACCTGGAGCGGGACGCCCGGCTTCTGCGAGGGGAGGGAGCGGACATCCTCTTCCATCCCCGGCCCGGGGACATGTACCCGACCGGCTATAAAACATACGTCGAGGTTCACGAGCTCCAGAATAAGCTGTGCGGCGTGTCCCGCCCGATCCATTTCCGGGGGGTGTGCACGGTCGTGCTCAAGCTGTTCCACATCGTCCGGCCGGACCGGGCTTTCTTCGGACAAAAGGACGCCCAGCAGGCGGTCATCCTCCGCAGGATGGTCCGCGACCTCGACCTGGACGTGCGGGTGGACGTCCGGCCGATCGTGCGCGAGCCCGACGGGCTGGCCCTTTCTTCGCGGAACGCGTATCTTTCCCCCGAGGAGCGGAGGGCGGCCCTCGTTTTGACGCGAAGCCTGAAAGAGGCTAAGATATCGGTCTCCCGGGGCGAGCGGCGGGCGTCGGCGGTCTTGGCCCGCCTCAGGGCGCGCATCGCCGCCGAGCCGCCGGCGCGCCTGGATTACGCGGCGGTCGTCGACCCGGAGGAGCTCGAACCCCTGAAGCGAATCGACCGCCGGGCGCTCGTCGCCCTGGCGGTGTTCATAGGCCGGACCCGGCTCATCGACAACGTGACCGTCCGGCCCGGAAAGAAAGAATCTCCGGACAAGGAAAAAGCGAGATGAAGAGAATCGTTCTCGGGTCGAAACTGCACAAGGCCATGGTGACCGAGTCCGTCCTCGACTATGAGGGCAGCCTGGGCTTGGACGGAGCGCTGATGAAGGCCGCGGGCATGATCCCCTTCGAACAGGTCCATGTGTACAACGTCTCCAACGGAGAGCGTTTTTCGACTTATCTCATCAAGGCCGCGGAAGGCTCGGGCACGGTGGCGGTCTACGGCGCCGCGGCCCACAAAGCCGGCGTCGGCGACAAGCTGATCATCGTCTCCTACGTCCTCCTGGACGAAGAGGAGACGGAGTTCACCGTGCCGCGCGTCGTGATCCTCGATGAAAAGAACAAGGTCCGGGAGATCCGGTAAGAGCGGCCCGGCCGTCGCCGTCCTCGTCCTCGGGCTGGTCGCGGCCTCCTGCGGCCGCCCGCCCGGGCCCGCCCAGGTCCCCGACGTGCCGGGCGATTACCGCGCCCTGGTCCGCGCGGCGCACGCCCATCTCCGGGAGCGGGAGCTCGCGCCGGCCAAGGCCGCTCTCGAAAGGGCCGTCGCCCTCCATCCCTCCGGCGCCGAAGCCCACAATCTTCTGGGCATCGTCCATTTTCTCCAGGAGAACCTCCGCCCGGCCGAGGAGTGCTTTCTCCGGGCGGTCGGGCTGAAGAGCGACTACGCGGCCGCCTACAATAATTTGGGAAATGTCCATTTCCTCCAGGGCAACGTGCGCACGGCCCGCCGGGACCTGAAAAAATCCATCGACCTCGCTCCCGATTCGGCCGCGGCTCACTACAGCCTGGCCATGGTGCTCTTCAGCCAGGGGAAGCATGAGGAGGGAACGGCTTGTCTTTCGAGGGGCATCGCCCTCGACCCGGATTTTCCGGAGAGGAACAGGAACCTGTCGGCCGGAGTGGCCGTGACCGGCCTCACCTCTCCGGAGACCTATTTCGCCTGGGCCCGGGCCTATGCGCTCCAGGACCATGCCTCCAAGGCCGTAGAGTTCCTGGAGAAAGCTAAGGAGGCCGGGTTCAAGGGCTGGAAAAGGCTCGATTCCGAAAGGGAGTTCGAAAGGATCCGCGATGATCCGGAGTTCATCCTCTTTCGGCAGAGCCTCTAGGCCGCCGGCTTCTCTGCGCCGGCCCTCCGTTGCCGGGTCGGCTTTTAACCCGAGTTCTTCCTGGCCCAGGCCTTGAGGCGTTCGTAGTCGACCTCGCCGCACATCACCTCCCCCGAATCGGGGCAGAAGAAGGTCGGCGTGCGGAGCTGGCCGCCGCAGGCGGGCGCCAGGACATCCCGGTAGGAGCGCATGAGGTCGGCGTTCTTTTCGTCGTGCCAGACCTCGTATTTTTCCAGGGAGAGGCCCTCTTCTTTCTCCAGACGGTCGACGAGCGGCAGCATCCGCCGGCAATGAGGGCATTCCAGGGCGTGGAACATCATCAATCGGGCCATGTTCTTACCTCCTGACGAACAGTCCGCACCAGCACGCGCCCTTTTCGCGTCCCCGGTAGGTTTCGTGGACCAAAAAGTTGCAGGGGCAGACGATCTTCAAGTCCTCGGCGAAATCCTTGGTGGCCAGGCGACAGGGACAGTACTTGAGGCCGTGGTTGGCTTCGTTGGCGAAGATGCCCTCGATGAGGGTCGCGACGCGCTCTCGGTCGGGGTTGACTTGGAATTCGTTCTTCGCGGCGAAGTCCTCGATGGCCCTCCGGAAGTCGTCCTTGGTGAAGGGGGCGGGGGAGGGGAGACAGGCCTTGCCCGCTTCTGCGGACGATATCTCGACGTATGCCCGGCGCACCTTGCAGGTGGGGCAGACTTCGGGCGGCTGCGTTCCGTAGTGAATGTCGTTGCACACGAAGCAGCGCCACGTTCTCTTCATGACACCCTCCTCCACCGCCCATTGTAAGGCCCGGGGACGCGCCTGTCAATAAAAGTCTATAGGAATAATAACCATTGCCCGGCGCCGCGCCGGGGGCGCGCCGGGGGCCGCCTAGTCCAGGCTGTAGTTGGGGGCCTCGCGGATGATGGCCACGTCGTGAACGTGGCTTTCCTTGAGCCCGGCGGACGAGATGCGGATGAAGCGGGCCTTGGACTGCAGCTCCTCGATCGTGCGGCAGCCGGCGTAACCCATGCCCGACTTCAGCCCGCCGACCATGATCTGGACGATCTGAGCCACGCTGCCCTTGGTCGGGACGCGGCCGACGATCCCCTCCGGCACGAGCTTGCTCTGGCTGAGGGGCGCGTCCTGGAAGTAGCGGTCGCGGCTGCCCTCGCGCATGGCCTCCAGGGAGCCCATGCCGCGGTAGGTCTTGTAGGAGCGTCCCTGGTAGATCTCGACCTCGCCCGG
>VGJG01000165.1 GCA_016867615.1 Candidatus Aminicenantota bacterium
TCTGGTACGCGTTCCGGAAATGGTGGTATACATCTTGGGTTCGGGCAAAGAAAGCGCTGAGGATGAGAAAGCTGGCCGGGAAATTGGGAGTGCAGTAAAGTGGATTTCCCCTTCGACTGGAACGACCTGGCCGACCAGCCGCACAACGTCGCCCCCCGCCGGGAGCGGATGCGGCACCACCTGCGCCGGGCTCCGGGCTATCTCCGGATCGCCGGGGCGAACCTCAAGAATCTCCTGCCCGCGCTCCGCCTCTACCGGAAGTACCGCCGCCGCCTGTTCCTCGATCCGGCGGACATCGGCCGCGCCTGCGGCCTGGCCGTCTCTCCGGCGGCCGAGAGGACGGAGGACGTCGTCCGCCTTCTTCTCCGGAGCGGAGCCGCGGAAACTCTGGTCAGGGTCGCGTCCTGGGAGAGGCGCAAGCTCGAGGAGACGGCTCTCTTCCTGAAGAGGCTCAGGGAGGAGGGGCTCGGGGTGACCGTGGCCCTCCTGCAGCGGCGGGAGGACGTTCTGAGGCCGGAAAGCTGGCGGGCGTTCCTGGACGAGGCATTCGAACGGCTCGGCGGGCTGGCCGAGAGGTTCGAGGTCGGCCACGCCTGGAATCGGACCAAATGGGGCGTCTGGGATTTCGAGGAGTATCTGGCCCTGGCCGAGGCGGCCTTCGACGCGGCTTCCGGCCGAGGCCTCCGGCTCGTCGGCCCGGCGGTCATCGATTTCGAGTTTCATCTCTATCCGCCCCTCCTGGCCAGGCTTCCTTTCGACAAGGTCAGCTCGTTGCTGTACGTCGACCGCGTGGGCGCTCCGGAGAACGCCCAGGCCGGGTGGACGACGGCGGCCAAGACGGCTCTCCTCAAGGCGGCCGTGGACGCCTGCGCTACGGGCGGCCGCGGCCTGTGGATCACGGAGGTCAACTGGCCCCTGAGGGGCATGGGCGCCTACTCTCCCGCCTCCGGAAAGCCGAACGTCGGCGAGGAAGAGCAGGCCGACTACCTGGTCCGCTATTTCATCCTCTGTCTGGCCGGCGGTCTTGTGGAGCGGGTCTACTGGTGGCAGCTCGCCGCCCCGGGCTACGGCCTGGTGAACAACCTGGAGAAGCCCTGGCGCCTCCGTCCCGCTTATCATGCCTTTCAGGCCCTCGTCCGCCACATCGACGGCAGCCGTTTCCTGGAGCGGTCCGCGGGCGGCGGGGTCCATGTCTTTCATTTTCAGAAAGAAAACCTGAGGTTCGCGGTCTGCTGGTCTTCCGGAAGCCCCGTCCGGCACAGGTTCGAACGGGACGTCCGGTCGGTCTGCGACCGCAGCGGCCGGGAGCTCCGCGTCCCGGACCGGGAAATCCTTCTTGACGGGAGCCCCCTCTATGTCCACTTCGGCTGACCGTCCCTTCACCGTTCCGGAAGTCGCGGACTACGAACGGAGGCGCTACCGCGGCCTGGACCAGAGGCTGGTCCACGGCCGGGAGATGCGCATCCTGAGGAGTCTTCTCGGCGCGGCCCGGCCCCTTCGGTCGGCTCCGGTCCTGGACATGCCCTGCGGCTTCGGCCGGTTTTCGGGGCTGCTCGAGGAGACCGGCGGGAGGGTCGTCTCGGGCGATTATTCAGGGGCGATGGTTGCGCAGGCCCTCCGCCGCCGGACGTCCGCGGCGCCCCCCCTGGGAGTGGTGACCGACGCCAAACGGGGTCTGCCTTTTGCCGACGGGGTGTTCGGCCTGGTCTTTTCCATCCGCTTCTTTCACCATCTCCGCGAGAGGGAGCACAGGCGCGCGGTCCTGGGGGAGCTGGCCCGGGTCAGCGGGGAATGGGCGGTGATCTCCTATTACCGGTTGAATCCCCTCCACCGCGGGCAGAGGATCCTGCGCCGGGCCGTCAAGCGGAGCCGGACGAGGATCAGCATGATCTCCGGATCCGAATTCCGCGAGGACGCGGCGCGGGCCGGTTTTCGGACGGTGATAAGCCGGTCCCTTTTCCCGGGCCTGCACGCCCAGACGTTCGTTCTCTTGAAAAAGGAGAATACTAAAAGGTCAGCTTGAAACCCGCCCTCAAGGCGAGGCCGGTGAAATCCACCTCGGCGACGCGGGGGTTGTAGACCCCGCCCTCGGAGGGCACCCGGCTGCGGATTAAAAGCAGGGCGTAGGGGGCGCGGCCCGCGATCCGGGTTTCGTAGTAATACAGCTTGCCCTCCTCCTCGGCCGAAATCCCATTGGAATCAATGGTGGTTCCGATTCCCGAGAAGTTCGTGATGGGAGCGTAGCGCCCGGCCAGGTCCACAACCAGGGAGAGGACCGGAGACAAAGGCCATTCGAGACCCAGTCCGCCGTAGACGCCCAGGCCCCGGCCGCTCGCGTCCCCCGTCCATTCCTGCCAGCCGGTCGTCGTCTCCCAGCGGTAGAAATATCCGGCCTGGGCGAAATGGTACTCGACGCCGAGCTTCAGATGCAGGAAGGCGACCGGTGCAAAATCAATAAGCGCCCTCAGGGGAAGGTCCCAGACCGAGGGTCGGGCGGTATAGGAATATTTCTCCGATCCTTTCCGAAGGAGGACCGTGCTCTCCCGGCTGCTCCGGAGGAATTCGACGCCCAGGCCGAGGGAAATCTTTTCCGCCAGGGGAAGGAGGATGTCCGCTCCGCCGGCGTAGCCGAAGCGGACGGGCGCGACCGAGCCTTCCGCTGAGGCGCTCAGGCTGTCTTGGTAAAAAGCGGCCACTCCCCGAGCGCCCAGGTTAAGGTCTCCGCCCCGGACGAGGGACAATCCCCCGGCCAGGTTTATGGAAAACATCTTTTCCCGGGAAAAAAACGAGGAAGAGGGCTTCCGGGGAGCGGGCGTTTTTTCGGGAACACGGGACTGCGGCTCGGGGCGCGTTACGGGCGGCGGCTGCTCCGCCGGCCCGGGCTCGACCTGGGGGGCCAGGGGAGTCACGAGGCTTTCGTGGACATACCCCGTCTCGGTCCGGCCCGATTCCGTCCTCACGCTCACCAAGTACCAGTCGCCCTCCTTGGCTGTGGTGAGCAGCAGGGTTCCCCGCGGGATCTGGAGGATGATCGCCGAGCCGATGTCCGGCCTGAGCCTCAGGTTGGCCACCTCGGACGTGACCCGGACCTGGACGGAGGCCGAGAGGGGGAGGAAAGTCGAAATCAGGGCGGCGGCGCACAAAAGAAGGAGGACGCGGCTGGGTCTCACGGCGGCATCATTCTACCCCGAAGGTCCGGCTCCCGACAAGAGCGCCGGGCCGGGGCGCGCCGCGGCGGCCCGGCCTTGAAATCCGGGGCGCATTGCGGATAAACTTTATGGGGTCTCCTCGCTTGTGGCGGGCAGACCGGCCCGGACGAGCCGTTGCCGGCAATAAGGATGGGGATTTCGTAGCGAATCCGGCGCCTTCGACCTCGGACTGCGGGGCGGGCCGTTCCAGCCGGCCTGGATGTCTTCAGGGAGGACGGGATGAACATCTCACAGAAAAAAAGGAGGGCTGCGTGGGGCGCGGTCCTGGCGGCCACGGCCGTTCTTGTCGCGAGCGCGGCGCAGCCCGGCGGAAAGCCGAAGATCGCCTTCGACCGGGAGACGTGGGATTTCGGCCGGGTGAAGCAGGGGGACAACCTGGAATTCGAGTTCCTGTTCAGGAATGAAGGCCGGTCCGTACTGGTCATCGACAAGGTCGAAACGACCTGCGGCTGCACGGCGGCCCTCGTCTCCGAGAACAAGGTCGAGCCGGGAAAGCAGGGGAGGATCAAGGTCGCTTTCGCCACCGCGGGCTACGGCGGCCGGGTCACCAAGCACATCTTCGTCAGGTCCAACGACCCGGACCGGCGGCGCGTCCAGCTGGCCGTAACCGCCGACATCGACACGCCCCCTCAACCCAAATTCGACATCGCGCCCTTCAACGTCGAGCTGGGGTTGCTCCTCGAGGGAGAGCCCCTCGAGGCCGACCTCGTCCTGCGCAACAGGGGCGAGCGCGAGCTCGTCGTCGAGTGCGAGCACAAGGGCGCCGCGTTCTTCAGCGACGGCCGGGCCCTGTCTTTTCCGCTGAGGATCGCCCCCGGAAAGGAACAAAAGACGACCCTCAGGCTGAAGCCCTCGGGCCGGTCGGGGGTGCTGCGGGAATACGTCCTCTTCCGCTCCAACGACCCGTCCCGTCAGGCGCTGTCCTTCGGCCTGAGCGGCTACGTGGCCACGGCCGGCCAGGTCCGCGAATTCCTGGAACGGAACAAGAACCGGCTCAAGTGAGCAGTGCCCAGGGCGCAGGCCGCCGGGTCCTGAGGGTCCGGGTCAAGCCCCGTTCGAGCCGGGCGGCGGTCGTCGAGGATACATCGGGAGGAGCGACGGTTTCCGTGCATGCTCCGCCGGACAAGGGGGAGGCCAACCGCGAGGCCTTGAGGCTCCTGGCGGACCATTTCGGACTGCCCCTCTCGGACGTCCGAATCCTTAGGGGGGCTTCATCGCCTCTGAAGCTGGTGGAGCTTTCGGCGGGGCGCCGGCGGGCCGGAGCCGGGGAGGGAAAGGGATGAGCGTCTTCAACCTCGTCAGCCTGGCGGGCATTTTCGTCCTGCCCGCTTTCGCCTGGCTTTGCTCCTCGCGCCGGCGCGTGGTCAACGTCCGGGTCGTGGCCTGGGGCATCGGGCTTCAGCTTCTTTTCGGCTTCTTCATTTTCGTCGTGCCCTGGGGCGGGCGGGTGTTCCTTTTCCTCAACCGCATCGTGGTCCGTCTCCTGGACAGCGCGGCGGCCGGGACGAGGTTCCTCTTCGGCCGTCTGGCGCTGCCCCCCGGGGCGGTCAACGAGGCGGGGGAGACATCCCTGGGGAGCATCCTCATCACCCAGGCCCTGCCGACGATCGTCTTTTTCGCCGCGCTGATCTCCA
>VGJG01000166.1 GCA_016867615.1 Candidatus Aminicenantota bacterium
GGATTGGGCGGCCGCTTGCAGGCCGGCTCCCGACTCTCCGGAGACGACGAACAGACCGGGAACCGGGGCGGCGGCGGCGCTTGACTTTTTCAGGAGGATAAATTAAACAATAAGGACCCATGGAAAAGCGCTTGATAAAAAATGATATCGCCCTGGCCGTCGAGAAGAGCTCGGCCTTCAACGGGGCGAAATCTATGGTCATCGTGGAAAAGATCCTGGAGGAGCTCAAGTCCGCGCTTCTCCGGGAGGAAAAGATAGAAATCCGGGGTTTCGGCAGCTTCCGGATCGTCAGCAAGAAGACGGGCTTCGGCCGCGATATCCGAAGGCAGAAACAGATCAAGATCGTCGAGGGCAAGAGGATCAAGTTCCGCAGCGGACAGGAACTGAAGCATATTTCCGACGCTTCCTGAGGAGAGCCGGAACATCCGGCGTACGCCGTCCGCGCCCACAGCCGTTGGAGAGGGAGGTCCGAGGATGCGTTCCAAGAAGCTGGCGCCGCTCTCGCCCGCCGGGTTGAAAACGTATTCCCTCAAATCCAGAAAGAGCCGGGTCTCGGTCCGAAGCTTCGGCCGTCCCGTCCGTCCCGCTCCTGCCTTTCAGGAGTTTGTCCGCTCCCTGCCCGATATCCTGGCCGGGGGGGATTTCCAGGAGTTGCTCGGTCTCTGGCGGCGGGCTCGGCGTCGGGGAAGGGGAGTGCTCTTCGGACTGGGGGCCCATGTCATCAAGGTGGGGCTCAACCCCGTCCTCATCGACCTGATGGAGCGGGGATGGATCACGGCCTTGGCCATGAACGGCGCGGGCATCATCCATGATTTCGAGGTCGCCTTTTGCGGCCGGACATCGGAGGATGTCGGCCGACAGCTCGGCGGGGGGCGGTTCGGCATGGCCCGCGAGACGGGGGAGCTGTTGAGCCGGGCCGTCTCCGAGGCCGCGCAGGGGAACAGGGGACTCGGGGAGTCCGTGGGAGACATGATCGCCTCCTCCCGCTGGCCGCACCGTTCGCGGAGCCTCCTGGCGGCGGCCCATCGGCTGGGCCTTCCGGTCACGGTGCACGTGGCCATCGGCACGGACATCATTCATTTTCATCCGGCGATGAACGGCCGCGACCTGGGCCAGGCGTCCTTGACCGATTTCTTCCTCCTGTCTTCCGAGCTGAGGAGGTTGAACGACGGGGGGGTGTTCATCAACTGCGGCTCGGCCGTCATCCTGCCCGAGGTGTTTCTCAAAGCCGTGACGTTCGTCCGCAACCGGGGTTTCACCCTGGAAGGACTGGTCACGGCCGTCTTCGATTTCCACCATCACTACCGGCCCCGGCAGAACGTCACCCTCAGGCCGGTCGGAGCCAGGGGGAGGGGATTCTACTTCCTGGGGCACCATGAGCTCATGATCCCCCTTCTGGCGGCCTGCCTGAAATCCCTTGCCGCTCCGGGAAGGGTCTAGGCCGTTCTCGCGCCGCGGCGTTCCTTCTCCTCGTAATCCCGGACGAGCAGGCGAAAAACCGCGTCGGTGCGCCGCTCGGTCCGGCGCAGGGAACCCGAAGTGTCGATCAGGTAATCGGCCGCCTTTTTCTTTTCCTCGACCGGCATCTGGGCCCGGATCCTCCGGCGGGCTTCATCGAGGTCGAACCCGCCGCGGGCCATCAGCCTCGCTTCCTGGAGGTCGGTACGGCAGAAGACGACGATGACCTTGTCGTAGAATGAGGCGAAACCCGACTCGACGGTCAGGGCGGCTTCGGAGACGAAGATCTTGTGCCGTCCTTCCCTCTCCAGCCGGGCGACGGCCTCTTTATTTTTCTCCAGGACCAGTGGATGGACGACCGAGTTCAGGAAGAGGCGCTCCCGGTCATCGGCGAAGACGACGGCCGCCAGGCGTCGCCGGTCGATCGACCGGTCGGGGGCGAGGATCTCCGTTCCGAAATGGGCGACCAGGACTTCCCAGGCCCTGCTTCCCGGGGCCATGACTTCATGGGCGGCCTCGTCTGCGGAATGGACGGCGCACCCCCGATCCTTGAGGAAACCGGCCACCACCGTTTTGCCGGAGGCGATTCCTCCCGTCAGGGCGACGATGAGCATGAGGTCCGGGGACTTGCCGTGTTCAATCGGGCCCGTCGGCGGGCATCAGTTTGAAATCTTTTTGGAATCGGACGGCGACGCCCTGGCTCTTTCCTTTTCTGTCGGTCTCTTCCAGACGGACCGTGATTCCGCCCAGCCGCAGCTTCAGCCGCCGCCCGCCGCCCGCCTCTTCGGGGATGTCGATGATGACGTTGATCTTGGACCCGACGGAGACTCCCGAATCCAGGCAGAAGAACGCGCCCTTGCTGCTGATGTTCTCCAGGGTGGCCTCCTCCTTGAAGGCCGATCCCCAGGGGAGACGCCCCTCGACGCGCGCGGGCAGGGGGAGGGCGAACCGCCACTCCCGGCGGCGGTCGGAGCCCCCGGCGCCCTGAGAGCGGCCCGGAATTCTTTTCGTTTTCGGAGCCCGGTTCTTTTTTTTTCTCGGTGACGACATGGCCTTTCGGTTCACCGCCTGGGCCCGGTCAGAAGAGGGCCGAGTTGATCGCGTACAACGCCAGCTGCAGGCGGCTGTGGGTGTCGAGCTTGGCGTAGATGCTCTTGATGTGCGACCGGACCGTGTTCTTGCTGATGAACAGCATCTCGGCGATCTCGTCGTTGCTCTTCCCCTGGCCGATGAGGCGCAGTACCTGGAATTCGGTGGGCGTCAGCTGGTCGAGGGTTTTTTCCTTCATGTCCCTGCCGACCACGGAGATGATGCGGTCCATGATGCTGCTCATCTTGTCCCGGGGAAGCCAGATCTCGCCCCGGTCCACGACCCTCACCGCCTCGGCGAGCTGGCCGGCGTTGTCGTTCAGGTCGAAGTAGCCCCGGGCTCCCGAATTGATGAGCGACACGATCTCCTCATGGCTGGGGATGTTGCCCATCAGCAGCAGCCGGGATTTCCCCGAGGCGGCGGAGACTTCCTGTATGGCCCTGCAGATCTCCCTGATGTTCAACAGGGGCTCGCTGCCGAAAAAGAGGACGACCTGGGGATGGCTCCTCTTGATGGCCTCGATGAAGGATTCGACGGTGTGCTTCTCGACGTCCGAGATCTCGATGTCCCGGCAGGCGTCCATGGCCTTCAGTATGCCGGCCAGGATGATCTCCGAGGGGCAATAGAGGACGACTTTGATCTTTTTCTGGGCAGGAGTCGGGGCGGGCGCGGGCTTTTTGCCCGTTTTTTTTCTCGCTTTCCCTTTCGGCATGACGCGAAAAAACCCCTCTGGGCCACTATTCTAGAACACGGATTCGTCCCGTGTCAAATCAAATATCCCCCCTCCGGAGAGGCTCCCCGGGCGGTCCGTACGATTCACACCCTTACTTGGCCTCGGTCGGCTGAGCATCGCCCCGGGAGGGCGCCGGATAGATCGGGCCTCAGGGTCTCTGCCCGGACGATTCCGGGGTGATGATGTAGCGGCTTTCGAACCGGATGCTGACCTTTTTCCGTGCGTTCTGACGGTCATCGAGCTCGATGGCCACCACCCGGCCCTTGATGACCAGCTTCAAGTTCTGTCCCTCGGCCAGTTTTTTCGGCAGGTCGACGATGAGCTTGACCTTGCTGCCTATGGCAACCTGGTTTTTCAGGCGGAAGGTCGAGCCCTGGTGGTTGATGAACGACAGGACCGTTTCTTCCCTGAAACTCCGGCCCGCCTGGTCCAAGCCTTCCACTTGAGTGGGGAGGGGAAAAGTGAACCCTTGGTCCTTGGCCGGGGCTTTATAGAGCGCGTCCAGGTTGGGCTTCGACATGGTGTGGCACCGATTTTCGTAGCCTAAAATGCCATGGGGCCCGGCATGGGTCAATCACCCCTTAGGATGAAATCAGGGGTGATATTTCCTTCCTCACCCGTCACCTTTCCGTATCCTCCATTCCCGCCGCTTCCTCACCCCCCTTCGGCGGGCCGGAGACCGGCCCCGCCTCGGGGGTTTTCTTGACAAATCGGCTCGCCGCCGTCTAGAATGGGCCGGAACGCAACATCCCGGAGAGCATCGTGACCGAGGAAGAACGCCTGGTTAAACAGGTCAGCCCCAAGAGCGAGGATTTCTCCAAGTGGTATCTGGAGATCATCCGCAAGACGGAGATGGCCGATTACGCCCCCATGAAGGGCATGATGATCATCAGGCCTTACGGCTACGCGGTCTGGGAGAACATCCAGCGTCTGCTCGACCGGCGCCTCAAAAGCGCGGGCCATGTCAACGCCTATTTCCCCCTGTTCATCCCCGAAAGCTTGCTCCAGAAGGAGATGGCCCACGTCGAGGGGTTCGCTCCCGAGGTGGCCTGGGTCACCCAGGGAGGAAAAGACGAGCTCGAAGAGAGGCTGGCCGTGCGTCCCACCTCGGAGGCCATCATCGGCTCCATGTACGCCAAATGGATCAAGTCCTACCGCGACCTGCCCGTTCTCATCAACCAATGGGCCAACATCGTCCGCTGGGAGAAGGTCACGCGGCCCTTTCTCCGAACTACGGAGTTCCTCTGGCAGGAAGGCCACACGGCCCATGCCACGGAGGACGAAGCCCGGAAGGAAACGCTCGACATCCTGGACATCTACCGGGAATTCGTCGAAAGCGAGCTGGCCATTCCGACCTACGGGGGCCGGAAGACGGAGTGGGACAAATTCGCCGGGGCCCGGGAAACCTACGCCCTGGAAGCCCTGATGTCGGACGGCAAGGCCCTGCAGATGGGGACAACCCACGATCTCGGCCAGAATTTTTCCAAGGTTTTCAACATCCGCTACGAGGACAGGAACCAGGCGTTGCAGTATGCCTGGCAGA
>VGJG01000167.1 GCA_016867615.1 Candidatus Aminicenantota bacterium
CGGACTGTGTATTATAAAAGGAGACCCGACATGAAAAAGACAGCCATCACCCTCAGCCTCCTGGCCCTGGCGGCCTGGACGGCCGTCCTCTTCAGCCCCGCCTCGGCGGCCGCCCCGCCCAAGGCCAAGCTCCCCGTCCTGACGACCTCGGCCGGTCAGAGCCAGGACGTGACCACGGTCAACATCGTCCTCGAAGAGGCGGGCCTGACCTATGACTACTGCGACGTTCCCACGCCCGAGATCATCGCCGCCGGCGTCGGCCTCGGCGGGAGGGAATCGCACGAGGGTTTTCACGCCGAAGTCCTTACCGACCTGACCAAGCACCCCAAGGGGACGCCGTACAAGACCGTCATCTTCGCCGTCGGGGCCAGCATGAAAGGCATGGGCGCCTCGGGCCTGACCGTGGACACCGAGGAGGCGAGGCTGAAGAAGGTCATCGAATACTGCAAGAAGAACAAGATCCTCGTCTTGGCCGTCCATGTCGGCGGCAAATCCACGCGGGGACCCAAGGGCAGCGACCACGAGCGGATGATCGACGCCGTGGCCCCCTCGGCCGATTATCTCATCGTCACCAAGGAGAGCAACCACGACGGCCGCTTCTCCGCCATCGCCAAGGCCAAGAACATCCCCCTCACGGAGATCGAGGCCGCGCTGGACATGGTCGAGCTCATGGCCAAGCTCTTCCAGCCCTGAGATGGCGGACGCCAAGCGACGCTGGAGCGGCCGGGCCTTTCTCAGCATCAACCTGGTCCTGTCCCTGGCCGTTCTCATCCTGTCGAGCGTCGTCCTGTACATCGTCCCGCCGGGACGGGACGCTTACTGGACGGGCTGGCGCCTCTGGGGCCTGGACAAGGATCAATGGGCAGCCCTCCACACCGTCGGGGGGCTGGCCTTCCTCATCTTCGGCCTGCTGCACCTCATCTTCTACAACTGGAGAGCGTTCTGGGGATACATCGTCAGCCGGGTGAAGAAGCACCTCCACCGCAAGCCCGAGCTGGCCGCAGCCCTGGTCCTGAACGTCCTGGTCATCTTGCTCTGCGTCTTCAACTGGCCTCCCGCCTCGACGATCATGAACTGGGGCTCGTCCCTCAAGGATGGTTGGATCGCCGCCGGGGACCGGTCCCCTCTGCCCCACGGGGAAGCGGAGCGGCTGGCGGTCGTAGCCGAGAGGCTGAACATCGACCTGGCCGCCGCGCTCGACGACCTCCGGGGCCGGGGGCTGGATGTCGACCCGGAAAAGACGGTGGGCTTCATCGCCTCCCGCAACGGGCTGACTCCGGCGGGTTTCTACGCGCTCCTAAAGCCTTTCCGCCGGACATCAGGATCGGACACGCCGCTTTTGGAGGGAGGCGGCTGGGGTTCCAAAACGGTGGAATCGCTCGGCATCGAGCTCGAAATCGACCTCAAGACCGCGCTCCGGAAGCTTCGGGAGCAGGGGATCGAAGCCAAAGGCGGCGAGACCCTGAGGGACCTGGGGAGAAAAGCGGGCCTTTCCCCCCGCGAGCTCGCGGAGATCATCCGGCGCTAGCTTTTTTTTCGCGCGGCGGGGGATCCCAGGCGCGGTCACGGCAGTCCTTTACATCACATCGTCCGTCTGTTATATATCCCTCTCATGTCCGGAACGGAAACGGCGCGTTTCCTCTTTCCCGCTCATCGCCATCGCTGGAGGCCCGACCATGCCTGACCGAAAACGGCTTCCCGTCCTGGGGCTTTTCTCCCTGCTGTTGATCCTAACCCTTCCGCTCCCGGGCGCCGGGCGGATCACCTCTCCCCGTCAGGAGTTCGGGTTCGACATCGGCGAGGACTACCGCCTGGTGAATTACCGCCAGCTCAGCGCCTACTGGAAGAAGCTCGAGGCCGAGTCCGGACGCGTGCGCCTGATCGACATCGGAACCTCGGCCGAGGGACGGACGATCCTCATGGCCGTCGTCACCTCTCCCCGAAACCACGCCCGCCTCGAGCGCTACAAGGACATCTCCCGCCGCCTGGCTCTGGCCGAGGGGTTGAGCGACGCCTCCGCGCGCCGCCTGGCGGCCGAGGGACGGGCCGTGGTCTGGATCGACGGCGGGCTGCACGCCTCGGAAGTCCTGGGCTCGCAGCAGCTCGTGGAGCTTGTTTACCGCCTGGCCGCGGGCCGGGACGCCGAGACGCTCCGCATCCTGGACGACTGCATCCTTCTCGCCTGCTGCCCCAACCCCGACGGCCTGGAGCTCGTGGCCGGCTGGTACCTCAGGGACAGCGACCCCAAGAAACGGTCCCTCGCCGGCCTGCCCCGCCTCTACCAGAAATACATCGGCCACGACAACAACCGCGATTTCTACATGGCCACCCAGCCCGAGACCGAGGCCGTGGCCCGGGTCCTGTACGGGGAATGGTTCCCCCAGATCGTCTACAACCAGCACCAGACCGGCCCGGCGGGCACGGTGCTCTTCGCCCCCCCCTTCCGCGACCCGTTCAACTACTACTTCGACCCCCTCGTCCCCGCGGGCATCGAGCTCGTCTCCACGGCCATGCACAACCGCTTCATCTCCGAGGACAAGCCCGGCGCGACCATGCGCTCCGGCGCGGGTTTCTCGACCTGGTACAGCGGAGGCCTGCGGACCACGGCTTACTACCACAACATGATCGGCATCCTGACCGAGACGATCGGCAGCCCCACCCCGATCGACATCCCCTTACTCCCCCGACGGCTCCTGCCCTCGACCGACCTGCCCTATCCCGTCACCCCCCAGACCTGGCATTTCCGCCGTTCGGTGGAGTACATGATCACCGCCGACCTGGCCGTCCTGGACGCGGCCTCAAAGCACCGGGAGGATTTTCTCCGCCGCATCTACCTCATGGGCCGCAATTCCATCGAGCGCGGGAGCCGAGACCATTGGACCGTCCACCCCCGGGACGTGGAGCGGGCCGAGAAGGCCATGGCCGAGGACAAGGTCCCGCTCGACGGCCAGAGCCGCTTCCGCGGGTTCCCGCTGAAGTATTACGAATCCTTCCGCCTTCCGGAAAACCGCGATCCCCGGGGCTACATCCTTCCCTCGGACCAGCCCGATTTCCTCACCGCTCAGAAATTCGCGGACGCGCTGATCAAGAACGGGGTGGCCGTCCATCGCGCCTCCCGGGACTTCGAGACCGGAGGAAAGACCTACGCCGCCGGCTCTCTGATCGTCAAGTGCAGTCAGGCGTTCCGGCCTCACATCCTCTCCCAGTTCGAGCCCCAGAACTATCCCCAAGACTTCCAGTATCCCGGGGGACCGCCCGTCCCCCCATACGACAGCGCCGGATGGACGCTGGCTTTCCAGATGGGCGTGGCATTCGACCGGATCCTCGAGGGGTTCGACGGACCGTTCGAGAAGATCCGCGGGTTGACGCGTCCCGGACCCGGAAGGATCGTCGAGGACAAGGAGGCCTCCGGCCCGGCGGCGGGCTACCTGCTCAGCCACCGGGTCAACGACGCCCTGACGTCGGCCAATTTCCTCCTCGACAGCGGTCAGGACGTCTTCTGGCTGAAGGAAGGCCTCCGGGCGAACGACAGGTTCTTCGAGCCGGGGACGGTGTTCGTCCCCTCCCGGCCGACGACGCGGAGGACGATGGAAACGCTCGTCAGGGAGCGGGGGCTCGAGATCTTCGCCCTGGCCTCCCCTCCCCGGGGAAAGGCCCTGCGCATCCGGCCCGTCCGCATCGGCCTCTGGGACGCCTACGGCGGGTCGATGCCCTCGGGCTGGATGCGCTGGCTTCTGGAGAGGTACGGCTTTCCCTTCCGGCTGGTCTTCGCCCCGGAACTCGACTCCGGCAGCCTGAGGGAGAAATTCGACGTCCTCATCTTCGTCGGCGGGGCCATCCCCCGCGTCCGTTCCGAACGGGAGGATGAGGGCGAGCGCTACTGGCGGGAGCTGTCGCGCATCGACCCGGAGCGCATTCCCCCGGAATACAAGGCCATGTACGGCTCCATAACCGCGGACAAGACCGTCCCCCAAATCCTGAGATTCCTCGAGGAGGGCGGAACGGTCCTGGCCATCGGAAGCTCCACGGCCCTGGCCTATCATGCCGGCCTCCCCCTGAAGAACGCCCTGGTCGAAAGGTCCCCGGACGGCTCGGAAAGCCCCCTGGGGTCGGACAAATATTTCATCCCCGGCTCCCTTCTCCGCGTCCGGGTCAACAACGCCGAGCCGCTGGCCTACGGCCTTCCCGAGGGCGTCGATGTCGTCTTCAACAACAGCCCCGTTTTCCGCGTCCTCCCCGAGGCGGCGCTGAGGGGGATCAAAACCGTCGCCTGGTTCGAGGGCCGGGAGGTCCTCCGCAGCGGCTGGGCCTGGGGCCAGGGCTATCTCGAGGGCGGAGCGGCGGTCGTCGAAGCGCCCTACGGCCGGGGACGCCTGTACCTCTTCGGTCCCGAGATCACGTTCCGCGGCCAGCCTCACGGGACGTTCAAATTCCTGTTCAACGGCCTCTATCTGGCCGGCGCGTCCGAGGAAATCCTGCCGCTCCCCTGACCCGGCCCGCCCCCCGCCCCTCGGGGAACTCCAGGAGGCTTTCTCTCGTCTAACGGAGTGAAGTGAGTGGATTTGAAAGAGATCATCGAGGGTTGTGTGGAGGGCCGTCCGGGAGCCTGGGATATGCTCGTTAATACGTACGCCAAGAGGGTCTTCAACACGGCCTACCAGTTCACGGGATGCCGTACGGAGGCCGAGGACCAAACCCAGGAAATCTTCATGAAGGTCTTCCATTCCCTGGACCGGTTCGACCGGATGAAGAACTTCGACGCCTGGCTCCTGACCGTGGCCAGGAACCACCTCATCGACTCCTATCGGCGGACCCGCTGG
>VGJG01000168.1 GCA_016867615.1 Candidatus Aminicenantota bacterium
CGCGAGGTGACCCTGGATATCGACACCGGGGCTTTCGTCAAGGTCGTGGGCACGTCCGGGTCGGGAAAGACAACCCTGCTGAACATCATCGGCGGACTGGACACGGCGTACGAAGGCACGGCCGTCGTCGCCGGTCGCGAGCTGCGGGCTCTCGGGGACGGAGCGCTGAGCCGTTTCCGGAATAAGACCGTCGGGTTCGTCTTCCAGCATTTCCACCTTCTCGAACACCTGGATTCCATGCAGAACGTGGCCCTGGGCGCCTTTTTTTCCGGCGGGGAAGGAGTGGACTCCCTGAGGAGGGCTGAGGAAGTCCTGGTCCGGGTCGGCCTGAGGGACAAGCTCCACAAGTTCCCGGGGCAGCTTTCCGGGGGACAGAAACAGAGAGTGGCCATCGCCCGCGCCCTCTTCAACCGTCCGGCCCTGATGCTGGCCGATGAGCCCACGGGCAACCTCGATACCCGGACGAGCGGGCAGATCCTAAGCCTTTTCGAGCTCCTCAACCGCGAGGACGGCCTGACCGTGGTGGCGGTCACCCATGAAGACCACCTCTTCCGGGCAGCGACCTACGGCGTGCGCCTGGAGGACGGACGGGTGGCGGAGGCGGGTCCGTCATGAGGATCCGGAGCCTGGCCCGTTTCGTCCGGCAGAACCTGCGCCGCAACCGGAGGAATTTCGTCTTCGCCGGCGTGGGCATCGTGGTCGGCATCTCCAGCTTCGTTTTTTTTATCGGGCTGGGGAGCGGAATTCAGCGCGTGGTTTCCACGGAGATATTCCCCCTGGAGGCCAACCGCATCCAGGTCGTGCCCCGCCTGATGCAGTTTGAAGACGCCGCGGCCGGACGGGTCATCGGCGCGGCGGCCCTGGCGGAGTTCGCCCGGATCCCGGGCGTGGCGGCCGTTTATCCCCGGATGAAGCTCGCCGTGCCCGCGACGCTGGCCATGGTCGGCAACCGCATCGACCCCGCGGAGATCGAGAGGATCTCCCGTATGCCGGGCGTCAGGCCGGAATGGCTGGTGGCGGTGAGGGACTTCAATTCCTGGATGGAGATCATGGCCGACGGCGTGGACCCCCGGCTGGTCGCCGAGGACGCCGTGTTCGGAGCATTCCGGGACCCCGAGCCGGGCCGGCCCGTTCCCGTCCTTCTTTCCAAGCGTCTCGTGGAGCTCTACAATTCCAGCTTCGCCAAGTCCCGGAACCTCCCCCCGGTCAACGACATCCTTATACCCTATCTTCCCACCCTGCCCCTGACGGTCAATGATTCCTTCGTCTCCAGGGCCCAGGTCCATGGGGAGAAGATCCCCCTCGGCATCCGTCTGGTGGGCACGAGCCACCACGCTCTGTTGGGCGGGATCACCATGCCCCTGGAGACGGTCCGGAAGCTCAACCGGGTCCTGAGGGGGGAGAAGGCGGCCGACACTTATGAGTCGGCCGTCCTGGAGGCGGAGTCCTCGGCCCGACTGACCTCGGTCCAGGAGGCGGTGAAGGCGCTGGGGTTCGCCCTGGACACGAGCCAGCAGCGCATGGCCGAGAGCGTCGGGTTCGTCGTGACGCTGGTCACCCTGGGGTTCAGCCTGATCAGCCTGGTCATGGTCGGACTGGCCGCGGTCAATATCGCCCACACGTTCTACATGATCATTTCCGAGAGGAGGCGTGAGATCGGGCTGCTGCGGGCCGTGGGGGCCACGCGGCGGGACGTGAGGGCCATGATCCTGGGCGAGGCGGCCCTGGTCGGAGCGCTGGGCGGGGTCGCGGGCGCGGCGGTGGGGACGGCGGCCTGCGCCGCCGTCGACTGGCTCGCCGTCCGGTTGCTGCCCGAGTTCCCCTTCAAACCGGACCACTTTTTCGGCTATCCGTGGTGGATGCTGGCCGGTGGAGTCGCCGTCTCGGTTCTTTTCTGCGTCGCGGGCGCCTTCCCGCCCTCCCGCAGAGCGGCGACCCTCGATCCGGCCAGCTCGCTCAGCGGCCGTTGACGACCGGCGGACATGCCCCGCGCGAGAAGAACCGACCCATTCCGGAGTCGCCTTCGGAGCTTTCTTTCGGAGGCAGCGAGCGAAGCGAGCGTTGGAAGGGCGAAGGGCGAAGCGGGTTCCCCCTCCAAGTTGACGCTCCCGCCGGGCGGGGCGGGCCGCCTCAAGGGATGATATTTTTCTCGCGCAGCCAGTCGTCGTTGAAGATCGTGCTCAGGTAGCGGCCGGCCGAGTCGGGAAAGATGGTGACGATGCGGGCCGGTCGGTCCAGCGTTTCGGCGAGAGAGAGCGCGGCCCAGGCCGCGGCGCCGCTCGACCCTCCGGCGAGCACACCCTCGGTCCGGACGAGACGGCGCGTCATGGCGAAGGCCTCCCGGTCGGAAACCCTGATCATGTCGTCCATGAGGCCGAAGTCCACGCAGCCGATGAGGAATTCGTCCCCCAGGCCCTCCAGCAGGTAGGGCTTGGGCCGGACGAGACGCCGGGTATGGAAATAATCGAAAAAGATCGAGCCCTCGGGGTCTATGCCCACGACCCGGATGCCGGGGTTCTTTTCCTTGAGGAACTTCGCCGCGCCGCACAGCGTCCCCCCCGTTCCCACACCGGCCAGAAAAAAGTCGATCCGGCCCTCCATCTGCTCCCAGATCTCGGGACCGGTCGTCCGGTAGTGGCATTCGTTGTTGTCCCTGTTGTTGTGCTGATCGAGGTAGAAACCCCCGGGCGTCTCGCGGGCGATGCGGGGGGTGATGTTGTTGTAGGAATCGGGGGATTCGGGAGGCAGGGTGTGGTCGACAAAGACAAGCTCCACGCCCAGGGCCTTCAGGAACTTGATCTTCTCCGGGCTGAGGCAGTCCCGGACGACCATCTTGACCCCGTAGCCCTTGAGGGCGCAGACCATGGCCAGTCCCAGGGCCGTGTTGCCCGAAGAGTTGTCGACGACCGTATCGCCCGGCTTGAGGCGGCCCTCCCGTTCGGCCTTTTCGATCATGTACTTGGCGATGCGGTCCTTGACGCTGCCCATGGGGTTGAGGAATTCCAGCTTGGCGAAGATCTCCGCCGGGAAGCCGGAACCCAAACGCCCGAGGTGCAGCAGGGGCGTCCGGCCGACGCCGTCAAGGATCGTCTCGAAGGGGCGCATCAAGGCCGGGCCCGGAACGGGCCGGTCCCTCAGGATTTCGGCTTCTTGACCGTGGAGATCTTGAAGGGCACGTAGAGCGGGCAGAAGCGGACCAGGCTGGTGAGAAGAAACACGATCCCCAGCGCGCCGAACACCCAGGCCGGGGTTCCCTTCAAAACCTCCGTCCAGATGAGAACGGCGATTATGATCGCCAGGATCGTGCGGATGAGGCGGTCGATCTCTCCCATGTTTTTCTTCATCGTTTGTCTCCTTCAGAAGATGCAACTGCGCATGATAAACAAGATCCGCCGCTTTTTCAAGCCGTCGTCGCTCCGGTCGGGGACTCGTGAATAGGTCAGGCTAGATGATCTCCAGAACATCCTTGTCCGGCAGGGCGGGGAACGGCGCGTGCGGCTCCTGCTGGTACCAGAAGGCGACGGAGGAGATGTCGTCCTGGAGCGGCAGGTACCGGCCGCCCGAGCGCCAGCCCAGGGCCTGCATCGTCACCCGCAGATCTTTCTCGAAACGCACGGGGTCGAGGATGTGCCAGCGGTAGAGTCCGAATCGCGTCTGGGACTTCCATTTCCCGTCGGGGAGGATGACCTGGGGCAGGCCGGCGTAAGGGGTCGTGAACTCGCGGTAGGCGCCCTCGACCATGAAGCAGTAGGAACCGCAGAAGTAGTCCTCGGTCCCCGTGCCGCAGATCGTCGGGAACGCGCCGTCGCCGTCGAGGAAGAACTTGATCTCGCCCTCGCCCCACCAGCCGGTGTTGTTCGACTGCCAGCACATGTACGTCCCGACGAAATGTCCCCAGCCCTTGACGCCGTCCAGAATCGTGTAGTCGCTCTTGGTCGGCAGCGGGTTTGTCCGGCGGAACTGGGCGTGGAAATAGGCGGCGTCCGCCGGGACGTCCGTCAGGGTGTAGTTGATCTGATAATACAGGGTCAGCTCCTTGTCCGGGTCGAGGTTCTCCATGGTGATGCGGCATGACTTGCGGAAGGGCATGACCCAGTAGCAGTTGAGACCGCTTCCCGGGTTGACGCAGACGGCCAGGGAGGAGACCTGGGCGAAGGACCCCCAGCCGCAGGCGAAGAAGTCCCCCACCGGGCACTCCACCGAGGGCTCGGTCTCTCCGTCCCAGTAGATGCGGAGGATGGCGAAGCGCCAGTTCCCGGCCGGAGTCATCCACATCTGCTGCACCGCCCCCGGCCCCTTGATGTCGGCCAGGACGAACGTCTCCCCGGGCTTGACCCTGATGAAGGGCGAGATTTTCCAGCCCCGGCCCAGGTCGCGGGCGGCCCGCATGGCCGGCCCGTCCGTGGCCATGCCGCCCCGGCCCCTCTCGCCCGTAAAATTTTCCGGGCTGATGGAGCGCGTCTGGGCGCGCGAAAGGCGGTAGAGGTTGCCCAGGTCCAGGCCGAGGCCGTTGAAGGCCTTGTCCCGGGAGTCTTGCCCCTCGGATGCGGCCAGGATCAGGAGCAAGCCCAGAGCGGCCGCGCCGGCGCAGAGAAGCGTTTTTTTCATGGTGGTCGATCCTCCTTCCCGATAGAATGGCAGGCCGCATTCATTGTAGGCAAAAAAGGCGGTCTGGTCCAAGACCTTCGACGCGGCGCATTTGACCGGTCGGCGGAGGGTGTGATAAAAACCCGGGATCGGAAGAGCGGAGAAGACGATGGCGGACGCGGAGGCGGATAAGGAACATTTGGTCCTGGTCAA
>VGJG01000169.1 GCA_016867615.1 Candidatus Aminicenantota bacterium
CGCCCGGACGCGTGCCGGCCGCGAGCCAGGGCACGATGAACAACGTGACCTTCGGCGGCGTTCACCCGGCGACGGGGCGGCCGTTCGCCTACTACGAGACGATCGGCGGCGGCATGGGCGCAAGTCCCGAGCGCCGCGGGCTCGGCGGCGTCCACAGCCACATGACCAACACCCGCAACACCCCCGTGGAGGCGATCGAGCACGCCCTGCCGGTGCGCATCGGCCGCTATAAGCTGAGGGAAGGCTCGGGCGGCCGGGGACGGTTTCAGGGCGGGGAGGGCATCGTCCGGGAGTTCGAGTTCCTGGCGCCCGGCCGGGTGAACATTCTGTCGGAGCGGCGCGTGTTCGCCCCTTACGGGCTGAAGGGGGGCGGGCCCGGAACGCCGGGACGGAACACGCTCCTGCGGGGCGCGAAGCGCATCGACCTCGGCTCCAAGGCGTCGGTCGGCGTCGCGGCCGGGGACCGTCTCGTCATCGAGACTCCCGGGGGCGGCGGATACGGGCGTCCGTCGGGGCGGCGCAAGGACAAGAAAAAATGACCTGGCTCCGGGAGATCACCTTGCGACAGAAGCGGGCGCTGTTCTCGGCCTCGATGGGCTGGATGCTCGACGCCATGGACATCATGCTCTACTCCATGGTGCTCGCCCACCTGATGAAGGCCTTCGCCATGAGCAAGTCGACGGGCGGCCTGCTCGCTTCGCTGACGCTGCTGTCTTCCGCCGTGGGCGGCATCCTGTTCGGGATCCTGGCCGACCGCGTGGGGAGGGTCACGGCCCTCATGGTCAGCATCCTCATTTATTCGATCTTCACCGGAGCCTGCGGGCTTTCGACGGCCGTCTGGCAGCTGGCCGTCTTCCGCGTCCTCCTCGGCCTGGGCATGGGAGGCGAGTGGGCCACGGGCGCGGCGCTCGTGGCCGAGACCTGGCCGTCGCGCCACCGCGGCAAAGCCCTGGGCATCATGCAGAGCTCCTGGGCCGTGGGCTACGCCCTGGCCGCGGGCGTCACGGCGCTCGTCCTGCCGCGCTTCGGCTGGCGGGCCGTGTTCTTCGTGGGCGTCCTGCCGGCGCTCCTCACGCTGTGGATCCGCCGCCGCGTAGAGGAACCCGAGATCTGGCGGGCCCACCGGGCCGCGGCGCGGGAGTCGGGGGAGCGCGGCCGCCTTTCGGAGATCTTCCGCGGCCCCTATCTGCGGCCGACGCTCGTCGCCACCCTGATGAACGCCGGGACGATGTTCGCCTGGTGGGGGCTCTTCACCTGGATCCCCTCCTACCTGGCGCTCCCGCCGGAGGAGGGCGGCTGGGGCATGAGCGTCGTCAAGAGCGCGACCTGGATCGTCATCATGCAGGGCGGGATGTGGCTGGGCTACATCAGCTTCGGTTTCATCAGCGACCGGATCGGGAGGAAAACGACCTACATCATCTATCTCTTTTCCGCGGCGGGGCTGGTGACGGCCTACAGCGCCGCGCGCAGCGAGACGGCCCTGCTTGTGCTCGGCCCGTTTCTCGCCTTTTTCGGGACGGGCTATTTCAGCGGGTTTGGGGCCATCACCGCCGAGATTTTTCCCACGCGCGTCCGCGCTTCGGCCCAGGGGTTCACCTACAACATCGGCCGCGGCCTGAGCGCCCTGGCGCCCTTCACCATCGGCGCCCTGGCCCGCTCCCACGGCCTGTCGTTCGCCTTCTATCTTACGGCCGCCTTTTTTCTCTTCAGCGCCGGCGTGGCCTTCGCCCTCCCGGAAACCAAGGGCCGGGAATTGACCTGATCTCTTTATCACGCACGCATTCTGAGAATGCTAGGGATTCAATTTCGTCTTTAAATAGAGTCCCTTTTTTAGATCCAGGGGTGTTTCTGATTGAAGGAGATACTCTGATTTAAGAAAAACAAGATGTTTCTCTTTAATATGGTACAATAATGCCGACGGTATTCAGGAAAGGGAAATACCGCTTCTTTTTCTTCAGCAATGAAGGTCAGGAACGGCCGCATATTCATGTCGAGTCCGGCAACGACTATGCCAAATATTGGATCGAACCTGTTGTATTGGCTCATTCGACGGGGTATTCGAGAGCGGAAGTGAATGAAATCGGAAAGATTGTCGAAAAGGCGCAAGATATCATCAAGGAAAAGTGGAATGCGCATTTCGGTTATTGACAGGCAGGAAATCAAGGCCAAAAACATCCGGTTTGACAAGGAGCGGATGTATGTCAGTTTGACCGACGGAAGGGAAATCGGCGTTCCGCTGGAATGGTTTCCAAAGCTGCGCAGCGCAACGGCAAGGCAAAAAAAGAACTGGCGGCTGATCGGCGGAGGGAAGGGAATCCACTGGATGGACCTGGACGAGGACCTGTCTGTTCCGGCCTTGTTGAAGTGACATCGTGGACCCGACGCTGCGCATCACGCTCCTTCCCAGAGACACGAACAAGCACGGCACGATCTTCGGCGGCGTCATCCTGAGCCACGTCGACCTGGCCGGTGCGGTCGAGGCCCGGCGGAGCTGCGGCCCGCGCAACTTCGTTACCGTGGCCATGGACAAGGTCGTTTTCCGCGCGCCCGTCTTCGTGGGCGATGTCGTCAGCTTCTTCACCGAAACGCTGCGTATCGGCCGGACTTCCGTGACGGTCAAGGTCACGGTCGATGCCGAGCGGGCCGAAAGCGGCGAAACGGCCCGCGTCACCGAGGCCGAAATCGTCTATGTCGCAGTCGACGCGGACCGGCGCCCCATCCCGATCCGCGGAGATTCTTAGCTCAGGTACCGATTGCCCTGCCCGTCCTCGGCCTCAAACCGGTCTTGACGCCCCTGGGGCCTTGTGTCTCGGGAAAAGAAGGAAATGCCGGGCGACCGGAGGAAGCCGTGCGCGGACAGGAACAGGTTCCTTCCGCCCTACTTGAACCGCAGGCAAGGACCGGGTATCCTTGAGGGGAACCCCGCCATGCGAGAGATCAAAGCCAAGGATTGGACGGCCGCCGTCGTCGACCTGTGGATGAACCGCTGGCTTCTCCTCACTTCCGGCACCCTCGAGGCCTGCAATATGATGACCGTGGCCTGGGGGAGCATCGGCTGCATGTGGAACAAGCCGTTCGCCCAGGTGGTTGTCCGGCCTCAGCGGCACACCCGCGGGTTTATCGACCGGTCGGATTCGTTCACCCTCTGCGCCTTCCCCAAGGCCTTTCGGAAAGACCTGAACCTTCTCGGCACGCTCTCGGGGAGGGACGGCGACAAGCTGGCGAAAACGCGGCTCACCCTGACGGCCTCCAAGCGTGTCGCCGCTCCGTGTTACAGGGAGGCGGACCTCATTCTGGAGTGCCAAAAAATCTACTTCCAGGACATGGACCCCGAGGGTTTTGTCGACTCGAAAATCAAAAAAAATTATCCGGACAGGGACTACCACCGGATCTATTTCGGCGAGATCGTCTCGGTGTTCGTCTCCTGACCGATTGTTCGCCGCTTTGAACGGGGCTTGTGGCTTTAAGCGAGATCCAGCCGCATGTAGGTCGCGGTTTTTTCCCGTTTGAAGTGCTCGGAAGCTACCCCGGGCGTCCTGCTGACGCGGAAACCCCCGCGGCGATAGAGGTTGAGGGCAACCCTTAGGCATTTGTCCGTTTTCAAAACAATGGTTCGCGCCTTTTTTCCCCGAGCCCGGGCGATGGCCGCGTCCAGGAGCTTCCGCCCGGCCTGCTTTCCCTGGGCGGGTTCGGCCACGGCCATCTTGGCCAGCTCGTAGGTCTCCTCGCCCAGCTTGAGGAGGGCGGCCGTCCCGACGACCTCGCCCCGAATTATGGCGAAGAATATGAACCCGCCTTTGCTCAGGATTTCCCCCTCCGGGTCGCCGAGCATCTTCCTGTCGGCGGGCTCGACCTTGAAATGTTTCTTCAGCCAGGCCTCGTTCAGCTTTCGGAATCGATCCTTGTGTTCGGGCCGGAAGTCGATGATCTCCACGGCTTCGTATTGACGGTTTTTGATCTTTTTCAGGATCCTCAGGCTGAGGTCTTCCTCGTCGAGCTTTTTTTCCACCCGGCGGAGGACATCCAGCATGTCCACGCCCGCATCCCGGAAGAATTCCTTCGCGGCTTGGGCGAAACACTCCCAGACCGGAAGCAAGTCCTCGGCCAGGCGCCTGCCCCTGGGAGTCAAGGACAGCAGCCGCTTGCGGCGGTCGACCTTGTCCTGGCGCGAGGCGATCAGCCCCTGGCGCATGAGGATCTTGGCGGTCTGGATGACCGCGGGATGGGAGACCCGCAGGGCGTCCGCGGCTTCGAGGATGGACACGGGGCCGTCCTTGGACTGGAGGAGGTAGAACAGGGAAAACCACCTGGGTTCGAATTCGAGGCGCAGGGCTTTGTAGACTTCGCTTCCCCCGCTGAGCAGCCGGTCTGTAAGGCGTTTCAGGCGGCTGGCGACGGCCAGGTAGCCGGTCTTTTGGATGAAGTCCATGGAAATCTCAAGCAGCCGATGACGAACATATCATATCTTTGAATTCGGCGACAGAGAAATCCTCCCTCATGGAATGCAGGGCAAACTGAGCCATTCCGCACATTCCCCTTGGCTCATAATTATCGATAGGAAATCCCCGGCTGCCGACCCCCTTGCGTGGGGGTCAGGGAGGCGTCTCCAGCGAGGTCGGAGGCGGCGAGCGGCGTTTCCCTTAATGGAGGGGAGGCCATGGAAGAACACGTTCTTCTTTGACTTCCCCTCAGTCCTTGTGCTAATACCAAGGGCCATGAGCAGGGAAAAGGTCATTCTCCGCAGGGTGGACCGCTACGACCCGGCGGCCGTCGCCGGCGTCGTCA
>VGJG01000170.1 GCA_016867615.1 Candidatus Aminicenantota bacterium
GCGATGAGGTCCCGGAGCCCGAAGTACTTGCGCTGAAAGTTGAAGAGGTCGATGAAGTCCCGGCCGATGTAGATCTTGTCCTCATAGCGGGGCAGGAGCTCCATGGGCGCATGAGTGTAAAACTTGATCTCGAAGCGCCGCCCGCCCGAATCGCGCTCCCTCAATCGGGCCAGGACGAGATGGCTGTTCTGCTCGATGAAGTAGCTGTTGACCTCGAGCAGGACGGAATAGGCCGCCAGGTTGTGGACGATCGCTTCCTTGAGATAATCGAGCACGGGGCCGAGCTTGATGATGGTCTCTTCCAGGGCCTCGCTGGGCCTGGGGTTGAGGAAGGAATACGAGGGGGAGAGGAGGCAGAGCACCGCCCCCGAGCCGAGCTCGAGGTGGAGGTTTTTAAGGACCTTCTGATGGAGGTCGTCCAGAAGGCTGGACGGCTGGGGGGGCAGGGATTTCAGGTCCAGCTTGGAAAGTTCCTCGAATTCGTTCATCGAAGCCTCTGATCCTCCTAAAAATGCTACCACCCCGTTTTCAAAAAAGCAACAGCCGGGGGTGGGCCGGGGCGTTCACTCCCGGGGAGGGCGGCCGGAGAAGGTCCAGCCCTCGTCCTTGTACTTTAGATCCTGCAGGCGCCGGATCGCTTCCTCCTCGGCGGGCGAGAAACCCCGCTCCTCCAGTTCCGTGCCGAAGAATTCCGAGAATCCCTCCCCGAGCCGCCGGGCGGCCTCCTCCCAGGGAACGGGCCGGCCGAGGATCTCCCGGAGAGATGTCATCCGGAAATCCGCAGCCGAACCCGACAGGCGGGCCGCCGAGCGCAGCAGCGCCGCGTCGTGCTCCAGGGGCAGCGACCCGTGCTGCAGGAATTTGCCTCCCAGGCGCTTCTGGGCGCTGCCCAGGATCTTCTTTCCGGCGGCCTGAAGCTCGTCCCTGCCCGGGTGGGAAAAACAGGGCAAGGCGCCCCGGGCGTATTCTTCGGGCGGGGTTTCGGCCGGCTCGGCGCTGAGACCGAGCTTCCCGAGCCCCAGGGCCAGGGCCTCGGAGATCAACCGGTAGGAGGCGACGACCGTCGTCCCGAACAACCCGCTGTCCGAGGAGGCGATCGAGTAGGTCGCCTCCCTGTGGTGAAGGACCATCTTGCCGCCCGTGACGCGACGCACGATATCCACGCCGTTCTTCCGGCAGAAGTCCGCGTCCACGGCCCGCGACGCGTCCTGGGAGCATCCCAGCGAGGCGGTGGGCCTCTCCCAGGCATAGAAACGCAGGATCGTGGCCGGGGTCTCGGGCAGGGAGGAGAAGAGGATCTCGTCGGCGGCCATGTTCCACGAGCCCTTGCGGGGCCGACAGTCAAAGCACAGCCGCCAGGTCTTTTTCATGGCAAAAAAATGGAGCGGGCAACGGGATTCGAACCCGCGACTCCGAGCTTGGGAAGCTCGCACTCTACCGCTGAGTTATGCCCGCTCGCGCGCCGGGACGGATCGTTCCGCCCCGGCGGTTTCATATTAAATGTTTCCCGCCTCGAATTCAATAGGGCTTCCGCAGCTCTTGCCCGCCGCGGCGGCCTTGCATAAAATGAAACCGCCATGCCCGAACCGCTCCGTTTTCTGGCCCTCGACCTGGGCGCCGAGAGCGGACGGGCCGTCCTGGGCAGCCTCGATTCCGAAAGGCTGGAGACGACCGAGGTCCACCGTTTTCCCAACGGCCCTTCCCTCCTGGACGGGGGCCTCCGCTGGGATGTTCCCCGGCTGTTCGAGGAGATCAAGAGGGGCCTGCGCCGGGCCGTCGATCGAGCCGGAGCCCCTCCCGACGCCCTGGCCGTGGACACCTGGGGAGTGGACTTCGGACTGGTCGACGAAGCCGGGTCGCTCCTCGGACTCCCCTTCTCCTACCGCGACCAAAGGACGCGGGGTGCCATGGAGGGATTCTTCGACAGGCTTCCGCGACGGGCCGTCTACTATCAGACCGGAATCCAGTTCCTGCCCTTCAACACCCTGTTCCAGCTGTTCTCTATGGTCCGCGACCGTTCGCCCCTGCTCGAACGCGCCGCCGGGCTGCTGTTCATGCCCGACATCTTTCATTGTTTGCTCAGCGGCGAACAAGCCACGGAATTCTCCGTGGCCACGACGTCCCAGCTCTACGACCCGCGGCGCGGGGATTGGTCCGCCGGGATCTTCGACGCCCTGGGACTGCCCCGGAGCCTGATGCAGTCCCCCCTGGAACCGGGCACGGTCATCGGCCCGCTGAGCGGCGAGGCCGCCCGGGAAACCGGTCTCGGCGGCTTGCCGGTCGTCGCCTCCCTGACCCACGACACGGCCGCGGCCGTGGCCGCCGTCCCGGCCGAGGGGAGGGACTGGGCCTATATCAGCTCCGGGACGTGGTCGCTCGTGGGGGTGGAAACGGACGCGCCGGTCATCGACGACCGCAGCCTGAGACTCAATTTCACCAACGAAGGCGGGATCGGCCGGACGGTACGTCTTCTCAAAAACGTGACCGGCCTGTGGCTTGTCCGGCAATGCCGGAAAACCTGGGAGGGCCGGAGCCCTGAGTCATCGTGGGATTACGAGACCTTGACCCGCCTGGCGGAGGACGCGCCTCGTTTCCGCACGTTCCTCGACCCGGATTCTCCGGAGTTTCTGAACCCGGAGGACATGCCGGCGGCGATTCAGGACTGCGCCCGCCGCTCGGGACAGCCCGTTCCCGAAGCGCCCGGCGGCTTCGTCCGCTGTATTCTGGAGAGCCTGGCCTTGAAATATGCCGCAGTCCTGGACGAGCTCGAGGTCCTCACCGGCCGTCCGATCCGGACCGTCCATGTCATCGGCGGCGGGGCGAGGAACGCCCTGCTGAACCGTTTCACGGCCTCGGCCTCGGGCCGGACCGTCATCGCCGGGCCGGACGAGGCCTCCTCCTGCGGGAACGTCCTGGGGCAGGCCCTGGCGCTCGGCCACATCCGCTCCCGGGACGAGGCCAGGAGCATCGTCAGGAATTCGACCCGGACCCTCGTCTTCCAGCCCGAGGGTTCCGGCGGGTGGGAAAAGGCCCGGGCCCGGTTCCGGGAGGTCGCGGCGCCGGGGGCGACGCGATAGACGGCGCGCGAAGCGGAGAACGCCCATGAGAACAGCTGCCATCGACCGGAATTACGGGGCGGCCAGAGAAGCCTACGCTCTGAGGGGAGTGGATACCGAGGAAGCCCTCGTAACGCTTTCCTCCGTCCCCCTGTCCCTGCCCTGCTGGCAGGGAGACGACATCGGCGGGTTCGAGAAGGGCGCATCGGGAGCGCCGGGAGGGGGGTTGCAGGTCACGGGCGGACACCCGGGCAAAGCGCGGACGATCGAGGAGCTGCAGAGCGACCTGGAAACGGGCCTGTCGCTCATCCCCGGCCGCCATCGGGTCAACCTCCATGCCATGTACGGGGATTTCCGAGCCCGTCCCGCGGACCGCGACGCCGTTGAGCCCGATCATTTCCTCCCCTGGGCGGACTGGGCCGAGGAGCGCGGGCTGGGCCTGGATTTCAATGCCACGTGCTTTTCCCATCCCCTGGCCGAATCGGGCTTCACCCTCAGCCACCGGGACCGCGCCGTGCGCGGATTTTGGGTCGAGCACGTCAGGCGCTGCCGCATCATCAGCGCCTTTCTCGGCCGCCGGCTGGGATCGGCCTGTCTCAACAACCTCTGGATCCCGGACGGCTCCAAGGAGACGCCCTCCGACCGATGGGCGCCCCGGGAGCGCCTCCGAGAATCGTTGGACGCAATCTATGCCGAAGCGCTGGAATCGGAGCTCTTGAGAGACAGCCTGGAAAGCAAGCTCTTCGGCATCGGGAGCGAATCCTACGTCGTCGGCTCCCACGAGTTCTATCTCGGCTACGCCCTGTCCCGGGGGAAGATGCTCTGTCTCGACCTCGGCCACTTCCATCCCACCGAGTCCGTGGCGGACAAAATCAGCTCGATCCTGACCTTTTTTCCCGAGCTGGCCCTGCACATCAGCCGGGGCGTGCGCTGGGACAGCGACCACGTCGCCGTCCTGACGGACGAACTGCTGGACCTGGCCGGGGAGCTGGTCCGCGGCGGGAGGCTGGGCCGCGTCCGGCTCGCCCTGGACTTTTTCGACGCCTCGCTCAACCGGGTCGCCGCCTGGGTGATCGGAGCGCGGGCCGTTCTCCAGGCCCTCCTCCGGGCGCTGCTCGAGCCCGCGGAGCGCCTTCGCCGGCTCGAGGACGAGGGGGACCGGACGGCCTGGCTCGCCCTGCGCGAGGCGGCCAAAACCCTGCCCTGGGGAGCCGTCTGGGACGCCCACTGCCTCAGGCGCGATGTCCCCCCCTCGGATTCCTGGCTCGCGGAAATCCGGGCTTACGAGAGACGGACGCTCTCGGAACGCGGGGGGGACGGCGGTTCCTAGGAAATGCGGCCGAAAACGATTTGCATTTTGGATTTTCCCGTGCTAAGCAATACCCGGATCATGCGGCGAGGCTGAAGGCCATGCGCATCAAGGATGCCCAGATCGTTCCCTGCAAATTGTTCCTCGAATACGGAGGCCGGACGTTCGAGGCTCTGGACGTCGAGTACAGCCTGGACCCCCATCAGAACATCTCCCGGCGCATGGCCATGGACATCGAGCAGAGCGCGACGCGGACGATCCAATTCTATTATCGGGACGGCATCCTGCCCGTGCAGGGGCCCTTCCTCTGCGTTCCCTTCGACGTCAGCCGTCCCATCGCCCAGTCGTTCCTTTACGAGACCAAGATGTTCCCCCGGACCATGGACCTCGAAATCCTCCAGGAATATC
>VGJG01000171.1 GCA_016867615.1 Candidatus Aminicenantota bacterium
GCCTCGTCTGCCGGGCCAAGGACGCCGGATGCCGCGTCTGCGCCGGCACGGGCTGGAAGGAGATCCTGGGCGCGGGCATGGTCGACCCCCAGGTCCTGAAGAACGTCAACATCGACCCGGAGAAGTACTCCGGCTGGGCCTTCGGCATGGGCATCGAGCGGACGGCCATGTTCGCCTACCAGATCCCCGACATGAGGCAGTTCTACGAGAACGACATGCGGTTCATCCGCCAGTTCCGGGTCAAGTGATGAAGATCAGCTTGGAATGGCTCAGGGAGTTCGTGGAGACGGGGCTCTCCCCGTCCGAACTCCGCGACCGCCTGACGATGATCGGGCTCGTGGCCGAGTCGGCCGAGGAGCGCGACGGGGACGTCGTCCTCGATGTCGAGACCTACGCCAACCGCCCCGACACGCTCGGGCATCTCGGGATGGCCCGGGAGATCGCGGCCATGCTGGGGGTCCCCCTCAAGACCCCGGCCCCCTCCCTGAGCGAGCTCGAGGAGAAGACAGCCGAGGCCGCGGACGTCCAGGTCCCGGACGAAGCGCTCTGCCCCCGGTACTGCGGCCTGGTCGTCCGGGACGTCCGCGTCGGTCCCTCCCCGGAGTGGCTCCGCCGCCGCGTCTCGGCCATGGGCCTGAACCCGGTGAACAACGTCGTGGACGTCTCGAACTTCGTCCTGTTCGCCACGGCCCAGCCCGTCCATTTCTTCGACCTGGAGAAGCTCGCCGGGGGCAAGGTCATCGTCCGCCGGGCGCGCAAGGGCGAGCGCCTTCTCAGCCTGGACGGCCGCGACCTGGCCCTCGAGCCGGACATGCTGGTCATCGCCGATGAGGCCCGGCCGGTCGCCCTGGCCGGCGTCATCGGCGGCGCGGAGACGGCGGTCGGCGACTCCACGCGCCACGTTTTCATCGAGAGCGCCCATTTCAACCCCGTGTCGGTGCGCAAGACCTCCAAGGCGCTCGGCCTCCAGACCGACGCGTCCTACCGCTTCGAACGGGAGACGGACGTCTCCTTCCCCCCCCAGGCCGCCCGCCTGGCCGCCTCGCTCCTGGCCGAATTCGGCGGCCGGCCCACCCGGGAGATGGTCGACCTGTATCCCAAGCCCCGCAAGAGCCGCGAGTGCCGCCTGAGGCAGAAGAGGATCGCGGAGCTGCTGGGGGTCGCCGTCGACGCCGATTTCATCCAGAGCCTCCTCGCCGCCCTGGGGTTCGAGCTCCGCGCCCAGCCCCGGCAGTCCTGGCTGGTCAGGGTCCCGTCCTTCCGCGTGGACATCGAGCGCGAGGCCGACCTGGTCGAGGAGATCGCGCGCTTCTACGGCTACGACAGGATCCCCTCCGCGCTGCCGCCCCTGAAGGCCGTCGAGCGCGCCGCCCCGGAGGATCACAGGCCGGAATGGGTCCGCCAGGTCCTGCTGCAGCAGGGGTTCGACGAGGTGCTGACCTACAGTTTCGTCGACCCGGAGCGGCAGCGGGCGGCCGGGTCGGAGCGGCGCCCCCTCGAGATCCGCAACCCGGTTTCCTCCAGGGCGTCCCAGTTGCGGACGACGATGGTGGGCGGTCTCCTGGAGACGATCTCCTGGAACCTGAACCGCGGGCTGGAGGGGCTTCAGGTCTTCGAGTCCGGACGCGTGTACTTCCGGGAGGAGGAGACGCACCGGGAACAGGCCGCCCTCGGCCTGGCGGCCGTGGGGCGGAGGGGCGGGGGGCACTGGATGGCCCGGCCCGAGGAGACGGGCTTTTTCCACGTCAAGGGCGCCGTGGAGGCGGTCATGAGCCGCCTGCGCTGCAAGCCCTACCGCTTCGATCACGCGGAGCACTCGCTGTTCGAGGACGGCCGGGCCTTGCGGCTGCAGTACAAGGGCGACGCGGTCGGCCGGCTGGGACGGCTCCGCCGCGGGCTCCTGGAGGCCTACGACCTCAGGGACGACGTCTTTTACGCCGAGCTCGAGCTCGACGCGCTCCTGGGCAAGACGCCCAAGCCTTTTCAGTTTTCGCCGGTCCCCAGGTTCCCCGGCGTGGTCCGCGACCTGGCCTTCCTGGTCGGGGAGGCGACCTCTTTCCAGGAGATCAAGGACGAGGTCGAAAAGCTGGCCCTGCCGAACCTGGAGGGTTTTCAACTCGTCGACCGGTTCGCCGGCGCTTCGCTGCCCGCCGGACGGGTCAGCCTGGCGTTCCGCTTCCAGTTCCGCAGCCCGGGCGCGACGCTCCAGTCCGCCGAGGTGGACAAGCTCCAGGAGCGGATCGTCGGCCATCTCCGGACGGCTCTCAAGATGGAGCTTAGGGAAGGGGGGGGAAATTGACAACCGAGCTGGAAAGAATTAAGATACTGGAAGGAAAAATTACCCAAGTTGTTGATATCGTTAAAAAACTGAGCGCTGAGAACGACCGCCTGAAAGAGCAGAACAAAGAGCTCAGGGCCGAAAAGAGGGAAGCCGAGGAAGCCGCCCGCAAGGCGGGCCGTCTGGACGAGGCGCTGAAGCGCCAGGAGGAGGAAAGAGCCGCTCTTCGGGAGAAGATCGAGGCTCTCATCAAGCAGGTCGATCAACTGGGGTTATGAACGACAAAATCATCGAAATCGAAATTTTTGGACAACGATACAGGATCAGAGTCAAAGGAGAAGAGGATGAACAATACATCGGCCGGTTGACCGCGTTCGTTGACCAGAAGATGCGGGACATCGCCGATAAGTCCAAGTCTTCCGACACGCTCAAGGTCGCCGTGCTGGCGGCCTTGAACATCGCCGACGATTATTTCCTCTGCCGGAAGCAGCTGGATCAACTGAACGAGGTTTTGAGCCGAATGGAGAGCGAGATCGACAGCCTGGAGAATCGAGTTGACGACAACGATCAGCAATACACGAAGAGCCGCAAGGCGCCCAGTTGAAGACAGGCGCCCCCGCCGCCCGAGGGCGGCGGAGGCGGGCTCGGGCGCGGAACGGACGGGACCCTTGAGCTCCAGGACCAGCCTCTCCGGCTCGGCGCCGGCCCGGGCGGTCGGGCGGCCGCCCGGAGGCCGGGAACGCTGACCGGCCCACTCATCCTTTTCTCCCCCGCTCTCCTGTAAAGGAGGTGAACGATATGAGTCCTCTGCTGATAGTCGCCCTGACCCTGTTGGCCGTCTCGGCCGGGGTCAACGTTTTCATTTTGCTGCGCAAGAGCGCCGCCACGCGGTCCCTGTTCCGGGCCCGGGAGGAGGCTTCGGCCGTCCTCGACCGGGCCAAGCGCGAGGCGGAGAAGATCACCCGCGAGGCGGAGGTCGGTTTCCGTGAAAAGCTGCAGGCCAAGGAGGCCGAGCTCGAGCAGCAGGCTCGGGACAAGCAGCGGAAGTTCAACGACCTCGAGCGCCGCCTCCTGCAGAAGGAGGAGAACCTCGAGCGCCGCCTCCAGGCCCTGGAGCGCAGGGAGAAGGACATCTCCGTCAAGGAGAAGCGCGTCTTCCAGATGGAGAAGGACATGGAGGCCCGCGAGCAGAAGATCGAGGAGCTCGTCAAGCAGGAGATGGCCGAGCTCGAGCGGATCTCGGGCCTGACCCAGGAGGAGGCGAAAAACCTCCTGGTGCGCAAGATCGAGGACGAGGCCAAGCTCGAGGCCGGGCAGCGCCTGAGGCAGATCGAGGAGGAGACCCGGAGCAAGAGCCAGGCCATGGCCCGGGAGGTCATCAGCCAGGCCATCCAGCGCTCGGCGGCCGAGCACGTCGTCGAGTCCACGGTCTCGGTGGCCGACCTGCCCTCCGAGGACATGAAGGGGCGGATCATCGGCCGCGAGGGGCGCAACATCCGCGCCCTGGAGATGGCCACGGGCGTGGACATCATCGTCGACGACACCCCCGAGGCGGTCATCCTCTCGAGCTTCGACCCCATCCGCCGGGAGATGGCCCGCATGGCCATCGAGAAGCTGGTCATCGACGGCCGGATCCACCCCGCCCGCATCGAGGAGATCGTGGAGACGGTCAAGGCCGAGCTCGAGGACAAGATCAAGCAGGAGGGCGAGGCCGTGCTCCTCGAGCTCCGCATCCAGACCATGCACCCCGAGCTCATCAAGCTGCTGGGCAAGCTCCGCTACCGCACGAGCTACGGGCAGAACGTCCTCCAGCACTCCAAGGAGGTGGCCTACCTGGCGGCGGTCATGGCCCGCGAGCTCAAGATCGACGTCAACGTCGCCCTCCGGGCGGGGCTGCTGCACGACGTCGGCAAGGCCGTGGACAAGGAAGTGGAGGGCACCCACACCGAGCTCAGCGTGGAGCTGACCCGCAAGTACGGGGAGTCCGAGGCCGTCGTCCAGGCCATCGCCTCGCACCACCGGGACGTGGACTTCCCCTCGATCGAGGCCGTCCTCGTCCAGTCCGCCGACACGCTCTCCGCCGCCCGCCCCGGGGCGCGGCGGGAACTCCTGGAGACCTACATCAAGCGGCTGGAAAAGCTGGAGGGCATCGCCAACGGCTTCGAAGGCGTCTCCAAGTCCTTCGCCCTCCAGGCCGGCCGGGAGATCCGCATCATCGTCGAGAGCCACAAGATCTCGGACGACCGGGCCGCCATCATCGCCAAGGAGATCGCCCAGAAGATCAAGAACGAGCTGGACTATCCCGGCCAGATCAAGATCACGGTCATCCGGGAGATGAGGGCGGTCGAGTATGCCCGGTAGCGTCAGGCTCCTTTTCCTGGGCGACGTCATCGGCCGCCCGGGCCGCCAGGCGATGAGCCGCTTCCTGCCCGGGCTCCTGGCCCGACACG
>VGJG01000172.1 GCA_016867615.1 Candidatus Aminicenantota bacterium
GGCCTCCTTGAGCTTGTCGGTCATGCGGTTGAAGGACAGCACCAGCTGTCCGAGCTCGTCCTGGGAGTCCCGGACGACCTTGTGGTCCAGGTCGCCCTGGGCGATGCGCTGGGTGGCGGTCACCATCCGGCGCAGGGGCTGGATGACCGAGGTGATGATGACGTACATCAGCAGCAGGAGCACGACCGTGCAGGCCGCGGCGATCCCGGTGAAGGTCAGCATGACCCGGTTGCGGAGGTCGATGTAAGGTTTCTCCAGCATGCCCACGTAAAGCATGCCCACGATGCGGCCGTCGGTATCCCGGATGGGCTCGTAGGCGGTGATGTACCAGTGACTGACGACGAAAGCCCGTCCGATCCAGGGCCGGCCTTCCCGGAGGACGGCCTGGTTGACCTCCCGGGACACCCGGGTGCCTACGGCCCGGCCGCCGCTCTCGTCGGTGACGTTGGTCGAGATGCGGAGGTCGTTCTGGAAGATCGTCACCGTCCCGATCTCCTTGCCCTTGTAGCGCTCGCCCTTGAAGACGATGTCCTTGACCCGGTCGACGATGTCGTAGTTGCGGTTGAGGAGGATGCCGCCCACCAGGACGCCCAGAAGCCGTTCGTCCCGGTCCACGACCGGCGCGGCGGCTTTGAGCATCATCCCGTTTTCCTCGCGATCCTCGGGACGGGGAACGGCCATGGGCGTGGGCTTCAACGGCAGGGACGCCTGACGGGCCAGGTCCTCGCCCTCCCGGAGGAGTTCTTCGCGGCTGACGATGGCCGTGCCGGCCACCGTGGCCCTCCGGAGGGCCCGGCGCACCAGGGAATCCCGAGACAGGTCATCCCCGGCCGCCTGGGGGTTGCGCACCCGGTGCACGACCCGGCCTTGCGCATCGGTCAGGGTCATGACGTCCAGTCCGAATTCAACCCGGATGCGGTCCAGCGTCGACTGGAGGTTGTCCAGGTCTCCGGCGACGAACGCCGCCCGGACGGATTCCCGGCCGGCGTTGAGGCGGACGATGTCCCGGATATCGTTCAGCCTTTCTTGGTAGACCATCCAGGCCGAGGACAGGTCGTGACGGACCTTGGCCTGGGCCTGGTCGAAAATCGTCTTGTGCTCGAGCCGGGTTCCGAAATAGAGCGAAACGACGCCGCCGAAGCAGATGACCGCCAGGAAGCTGAGGAGGAATTTCAGGCGGAGCGGGAGGTCGAGAAACCGGGGCCACAGACGTCGTCTTTTCATCTTCGGAGAAGAATCACTATAGTCCATTTGCCTCGGTTATTAAAGGGGCCGGGGGCGTCTCCGCCGCTCAGATGGACGCAGCCGGTCGCCGGCGGGCGCCGAGGCGATTCTCCGACGGCCGGGCTGATCTCCCCTTGACAGGCGGCGTGTTATTATGATAGTTAGTCAATTGATTTAATCGACTATTATTTGGGTTCCGGAGGATGAGGCTTTCAACCAAGGGTGAATACGCCAGCCGGGCCATGCTGGAGCTCGCCTTGAACTGGCCCCATCGGCCGCTCCGCATCCGCGACATCTCCCGGGCCCAGCACATCCCCGAACGCTTTCTGGAGCAGATCCTGCTCCTGCTCAAGAGGGCCGGCTACCTGAGGAGCAAGAAGGGCCCCAACGGCGGGTATGCCCTGGCCAAGCCGCCCGAGAAAATCACCGTCGCCGAGGTCATCCGGGTCATGGACGGACCCCTGGCGCCCATAGACTGCGTCTCGGTCACGGCCCACGAAGTGTGCCCCCTGGAGGGCTCCTGCGGATTGCGCTGGCTGTGGAAGGACGTCCGGGACGCCGTGGCGCGGATCCTGGAGAAAACGACCTTCGCCGACCTGGCGCGTAAAGCACGCAAGACCGGGACCGGCGTTTACGGCCGCAAGGGAACGGCATGATATTTTTGGGGGGATAGCTGTTGACTAAATCAGTTGATATTATCGAGACAAGGGACGGCCGTCGGGGAAAGAGATCGGAAGCCGCCGGGGAGGCCGTCTGCCGGTTTCCACTCCGGAAGACGGCGCTGCTGTTGGCTTTCGGCCTGGCGGCCGCGGCCGGCCTGCGGGCGGAAGACGTCCCGTCGCCCGCCGTGCAGGCCTCGACCCCCCTCAAGCTCTCGGGATTCGCTCAGATCCAGTACAGCCGCCTCGGCGGGTCGAAGGATTCTTTTTCCATAACGAGGGCGAGGCTCTCGCTGGACAGTCCGGTCACCCGCGCCATCCGCCTCAGGGCCACGGCCGATGCCGTGAAGAGCCCGGTGCTCTTGGATGCGGTCATCGACCTCGCGCTGTTCAAGGGAGGCGGCTTGCGCCTCGGGCAGTTCAAGGTCCCCTTCAGCCGGGAGAGCCTGACGTCCTCCACCGACCGCGAGACGATCAGCCTGCCGCGCTCCGTCCTGGAGCTTTCCCCCGGCCGGGACATCGGCGCCTCGGGCCGGGACATCGGGGCGCTGCTTCAATTTAAGTCCGTGCTTCTCGAGGCCTCGGCCGGGTTGTTCAACGGCTCCGGGATCAACCGGGCCGACGCCGATCGTCAGAAGGACGTGGCGGCGCGTCTCGTCTTCTCTCCCCTGAGTCGGCTCAAGGTGGGCGGGTCGCTGTACCGGGGCCTGCATTCCGCCGCAGCCGGAGAGGAGGCGCTCCGCCGCGACCGAGTCGGCTTGGAGATCGAGATGGGCTTGGAGCGGGCGGAGCTCAAGGCCGAATGGATCCTGGCCTGGGACGGGGACGTGACCAAGCGGGGAGGTTACGCCCAGCTGGCCGGGGCCCTTGTGCCGGGCCGGGTTCAGGCGGTCGTCAGGTACGACTCCCTGGACAGGGTCGGTCCCGCGGCGCCGGGACGGAACGAGACATGGACGCTGGGGCTGAACGCCTTTTTCGCGCCCAAGACGAAATTCCAGGTCAACCTGGAGCGGCGGGGCGAACGGGAATCGGGCCGCGGGGCGGAGTTATGTCTGTCGGCCCTTTTCCAAGCGGGGTTTTAGCCGTGCGGACGGACCGGCGCGGGAATGCGAGAGTAAGGGCTGGGGAGAAATGACCATGAGCGATCAAGACTTCTGGAAGAAAGGAGCCTGTTCGGCGCGGCCGTGGAGGATACCGGCGGCCGCAGCCGCCGCGGGAACGGCGGCGGTCCTTGTCCTGCTGCTCGCATACGCACCCGCTTCTTCGGGCGGCGGACATTCCGCCCGCGTCCCGTCGAGGAGCGGGGCCGCCGACGGGGAGCTCAGGGGAACGATCAGCCTTTCGGGCGCCTGGGCGCTGTACCCCATGGCCGTCCAATGGGCCGAGGGATTCCGTAAAGCGCACCCCGGAGTGCGCATCGACGTCCAGGCCGGCGGCGCGGGCAAGGGGATCGCCGACGCCCTGTCGGGCATGGTCGACATCGGGATGGTCTCCAGGGACATCCATCCCGAGGAGACGTCCCGAGGCGCTTTCGCCCTGGCCGTGACCAAGGACGGCGTCGTCCCCACCGCCTCGCGAAGGAACCCTTATTTAAAGGAGCTCCTGCGCAAGGGAATAGGGAAAAGCGTCTTCGAGGGCATCTTCATAACCGGACGGGTTAAGACCTGGGACGATGTTCTGCGGAACGGAGCCCGGACGGAGGTGCACGCCTTCACCCGTTCGGACGCCTGCGGAGCGGCCGAGACATGGGCCGCGTTTCTGGGGCGAAAGCAGGAGGACCTTCTGGGCATCGCCGTCTACGGCGACCCGGGCTTGGCCGAGGCCGTCATTCGCAACCCCCTGGCCGTGGGCTTCAACAACATCAACTTCGCCTACGATGCCGCCAGCTTGAAGCCGGTGCAGGGCCTGGTCATCATCCCCGTGGATTTGAACGGCAACGGTGTCTTGGACCCGGAAGAGGACTTTTATGCGAGCCGGGACGACATCACCGCCGCCATCGACAGGGGGGCGTACCCCTCGCCGCCCGCCCGCGACCTCTATTTCGTCACCAGGGGAAAGCCCTCCCGGCCTCTGGTCAGGCAATTTCTGATGTGGGTTCTCACAGATGGCCAGAAATTCGTGCGCGAGGCGGGATACATTCCCTTGAGCGCGGAAAAGATCGGTCGTCAGCTTTCTTTGTTGAAAAATTAGCATTAAGGGACGGACCGACTTATGTTGTCAATTTGGAATAATCAAACATGAGAAGAATAAAAGATCTGGCGGCCGGCAAGGCCATGTTCGGCCTGACCATGCTGCCCGGGTTTCTTGTCGTTCTCATGCTCTTCGGCCTGGTATGGAAAGCGCGCGCCCTCCTGGCCGTCAAGCCCCTCGGACAGCTGTTGTTCAGCACGACCTGGAGGCCGAGCCAGGGGGAATTCGGGATGCTCGCCTTCCTGGCCGGGACCTTGTCCGTGACGGCCGTGGCCATGGTCATCGCCGTCCCCATCTCGCTGCTCACCGCGGTCTTTTTGTCCGAATACGCCCCGGCGAGATTGCGCCTTATCGCCCGGCCCGTCATCGACCTTCTGGCCGGACTGCCCTCCGTGGTCTACGGCGTGTGGGGCGTGCTCATGGTCGTGCCCTTCGTGGAGAAGCTGGCCTCGATGTTCGGGGCGCACTCCAGCGGCTACAGCGTCCTGGCCGGGGGAATCGTCCTGGCCATCATGGTTTTCCCGACGATCATCCACGTCTGCCTGGAAGTCTTCTCCTCGGTTTCGCGGGACCTGCGCGACGCGGCCCTGTCCTTGGGAGCGACCCGTTGGGAGGTCGCGAAGAGAGTCGTTCTGCGCAAGAGCC
>VGJG01000173.1 GCA_016867615.1 Candidatus Aminicenantota bacterium
TCAAGCCCGATCGTTTTGACCTCGTAAGCCGAGGAGGGAAACATGCCCAGACACAGCCCGGTAGGCTGCAGCCTTTCCACGACGCCCTTCTTCCCGATCACGGCCGGCGGGTTGTGCCCGGCGTTGACGTAGCGCACCCCGCCCGTCCCGAGGTCGAGCTCGCAAAAAACGAAGGTGACGAAATCGTTGGACGCCGAGGAGCGGTGAACAAAATCGTTGAGCCGGGCGGTCAGGGCCGCGGGGTCGTACTTCGGGGAGATCTCGGATTGAAGGGAGGCGCGAAGCGAGGCCATGAGCAGCGCGGCGCCCACCCCCTTGCCCGAAACGTCGGCGACGATGACTCCCAGACGCCCCTGGTCGATGGTCAGGAAATCGAAGTAATCGCCGCCCACTTCGAAGCAGGGCAGGTTCAGGCCGCAGATCTCATAGCCCCCGACACGGGGGCTTCCCTGGGGCAGCAGGTCGCGCTGGATCCGGGCGGCCAGGGCCAGCTCCCGGTCCATCCGCTCCTTTTCCAGGGACTTTTCCACCAGGCGGGCGTTCTCGATCTTGACCGCCGCCAGGTTGGCCATCAGGGTCAGGAGCCTCAGGTCCTCCTCGGTGAACTGGTCGAGGAGGGCGGTCCGGTCGGCGTAGACGATGCCGATGACCTTCTCGTTGTTCCACAGGGGGACGCAGATCGCGGACTTGATATGGGCGGTGATGATGCTGTCCCGGGCGCGGAACCTCGGGTCGGACAGGGCGTCCCTGGACAGGACGGCGAGCTCCTGCTCGAAGGCCATGTTGACGATCGACCGGCTGAGCTGCATCTTCTGCCCGGCCAGGCTCTTGTCGTTGATGCGGACCACCTTGGGGATGAGCTGCTCGGGGCTTCCCTCCCGGAGGAGGAGCGCCCCCCGGTCCAGGGGCAGGTTCTGGGAAATGAGCTCCATGATGTGCTCCAGGAGCTCGTTCAGCGGCCGATGGAGGAGGAGGGCCTTGCTGACCTCGGCCATGACCGCATAGAGGCGGTGCTCGAGCTTCATCTTCTCCAGGTCGCCCGGGGGGATCGCCGCACGGGTCGTGGTCCGGCTTTCCGGCTTGATGAGGATGTCGTCGAGCTTCATGATGGTGTTGAAGCTCGTGGAGGGCGAGGGGCCGTCGGAGAGCTCGACGTTGGACAGGAGCTTCCGGTCCACGGACAGCCGCGTCTGGCCGATGAGGATCTCGTCCCCGGAACGGATCTCGACTTCGCCCTGGATCCTCTTGCCGTTGACGAACACGCCGTTCTTGCTCCCCAGGTCCCGCACCCGGAAGCGGCCCTCATCGATGGTCAGGACGGCATGACGGCCGGAGGAAAAAGGGTCGGAGAGGGGCAGGGTGTTGTCGGCGCTGCGGCCGAAGGTGATCTTGTCTCCCTCCAGGGGCAGGGTGAAGGGCTCGCCTCGCTTCGGGTAAACGTAGAGAGTGGCCATGGGATCGGCTCGCTAAGATTGTAGCCCCGCCGGCGGGGAATTTCAAGGCGCGGAGGCTTTCTCCAGGGCCTTGAGAAGCCGGCCGGCCGACTTGGCCTTCTCCTCCAGGGAGGCGTCCTCGATCAGGGGCAGGAGAAAAGGCTTGATGTCCTTGTGCAGGACGCTGTCCAGAAGCTCGACCGAGTAATCGATCGCCTTTTTCGTCCCGGCCAGGAGGTTTTGGTGTGCGCGGCGGATGTCCTCGGGGGGATAGATCAATTCCAGCAGGGCGAAGACGCTCTTCAGGCATTTGAAGAGTCTGAGCTCGAGCTCGCGGGTCCGGCCTTCCCTCGCCCTCTTGGATTTCAGCCCGTGAAACCGCTCCAGGTCTTTATACGCTCCGCGCAGCTGCCGCCGCATCCCCTCCAGGATGACGGCCGTGGAGAACTCCGCTTTCGACCCGGAGGTTTTAAGCCGAGCCATGGCTTCGATGAGCTCGCCTTCCAGCAACGTGCCGGGCTTCCGGAACTCGGCCTGAAGGGCGTCGGACGCCCGCTGGGTGCCGATGCGGGCCAGGATCTCGGGAATGAGGCGCCGGAGGCGAAGGTCCTCATCGGGGTCGGCGAGGTAGTCCCGGAGCGTGCCCACCACCCTGTCTCCGAATTCGCTCAGGGCCAGGACCGCGGCCTGGGCCAAGGCCGGACGAGCCAGGCAGGCGACGACGTGGGGCACCAAATCCCTCCTTTTCAGCCGGGCGGCGCTCTGGAGGGCGTAGCTGGCCACTTCGGTCGATTCGTCGCGCAACAGGGGCACGAGGCTTCCGGCCAGCGGGGAGGCGGGATCCATCAGGCCCAGCGCCTTGGCCGCCTCCATGCGGGCCGTCTCCGCGCCCGGACCGCTTTCCCTCGACATCCGCTCCAGGTACGCGCCCATGACCTGGCGGTAAACGCCGAGGTCGAGGATCTCGCGGACCTGGGCGTCCAGCGACTCCTCGGGCAAGCTGTCGTCCATGTCCGGGAAGAGCGCCTCGCCGTCCACGTCCAGCAGGGAGTCCATGGCCCCCGCCCGGAGCTCTCCCGAGCGCTGGGTGATGATCTTCCGCAGCTCGGGGGTCAGGCGCTCCCGGCGGATGAGGTCGTAGAGGTTCATGGCATAGAGCACCGAGCTCCGGCTGCGGCTCTCGAGGGTGTCGAAAACGAGCTTGGTCGTATCGACGTCGATTTTGTCGAGGACCATCCGGTCGCCGTCCTCCCATTTGATCTTGAGATGGCGCTTGATGACCTCCGCGTACTCCCGGGTGATGAGCACGGCCAGGGCGGCCCAGGCCAGGCAAAAGACCATGGTCAGGACGCTGACCCCCTTGAGAGAAAGGGGAAGGACGAGGAGCAGGACGGCGGCCAGCCCGTCGGCGAATTTGTTGACGAACATATCGATGAACGCCTTGGCCTTGAACTTCACCTCGGCCGGGACGGGGATGTAGAGCAGCTCGCGGACGGACTGGCTGAGCGTGTGGGTCAGGCTCTTGTCCAGCCCCTTGACCGGGACGGCCCAAGCGAGAAGCCGGCCCGCGGGCACGAGAAACACGGCGGCCGCGCCCAGGAAGAGCACGGCCGGGGGGATGAAAAGCGCGGCCAGGATCCCGTAGCGCTTGAGGATGCGGTTGGACAGCAAATGATGAAGGAGCGTGGAAAACACCAGGAGTCCCAGGAAGAACGTCCCCAGGAAGGACGTCCGCGCGTCCTTGAGGGGCAGGGAGGCTTCCACGACCGAGCTGAACTGGAAATCCACGAGCGTCGTGACCAGGATGCCGGCGGCCACGAGGCCGGCCAGGAGCCGGAGGTAGCGGCTGCCCCGGACGATGCGGAAGCTTTCGGCATAGCCGGTCCGCGGGACGGCGCCGATCCTCAGGGCCGGCCCGTTCTCCTCCCCCGTCTTCTCCCGGGCTCCCAGGCGCCGGACGATCAGAAAAGCGCCGGCCAGGAAGACCGGGCAGAGGAGAAGGAGGTTTTCCGTGCCCAGGACCCCTGCCAGACGCGAGGCCAGCAGCGCTCCGGCGACCCCCCCCCACAGGCCGCCGCTGACGAAAAAGCCGACCAGCCGGCGCGCCTGGCGCGGGTTGAACCGGTCGTTGACCGCCATCCAGAACTGCATGACGGACACGACGATGAACAGATCGGACCAGAACCAGAAGAGCATCGACACCCAGGGCCAGTGGAACCCGAACAGCCAGCGGAAGAGAAACAGGTTGGCGATAAAAAACAGGAGGCTCGAGGAGATGTAGGCCCTCCGGTCGAGGCGCGCCAGGAGCCGGGAGTTCAGGGACACGGCCAGGCCCATGATCGCGGCCGTGATGAGATAGGCATAGGGCAGGCGCTCGGCGCTTAGGTCCTTGAGGTAGAGGGACAATTTTACGGGCTTGATGATGTAGGCGGTGAAGGTGATGAGAAAAAAATAGGCGAACATCCGCAGGGCGACCGCCGACTCCTCGGGGCGCACGTCGGCCGCCCGGCGCAGCAGACGGTAGAGCCGCCCATCCCCGCCCTTCACGGCTTCATCCCCCCGGCGCTCTTCAGCCGGCCGCGGAAGAGGCGGAGTCTTTCCCGGAGGGAATGATCATCCAGGATGGGAAACAGGCTGTCCCTGAGGCTCTTGGACAGGGAATTGTCCAGCAGCTCCAGGGCGTAGGCCACGGACTCGCGCGTTCCGCTCAGCCAGTTCTTGTAAGCCTTGAACACGTCCTCCCGGGAATGGATCAGACCGAGCAACTTGAAGATGCCCAAGACGAAGCCCGACGCCCAGCCGCTCCGGAGGGCATGGTCCTCACCTCCGGCCCGCCGCGCCGAACCGGTACCGGACGGCGACAGGGAGAGGAACCACCGGTATGTCCGGCGAAATTGCTCCTCCAGCCTGGCGAGCACGGCCTCCCGGTCAAAGCGGATTTCGTCGCTTCCCGACCGGATCCGGTCCAGCGCGTCCAGGATCGCCTCCCGGAGGTCTTCGGGCGCCGCGGCGAGCTCCGCCAGGAGGCCGTCGGCCGCCTCCTGACCGCCGATTCGGCCCAGGACGGAAGCGGCCTTTTTCCTGGTTTCCAGAGGCTCCGAGGGGTCGAGGAGAATGTCGAGCAGAGTGCCGGTGACCCGGGGACCGAATTTTTCCAGCGCTTCCTCGGCTTCTCGGCTCAGCCGGGGATGTTCGAGACGCCGGACGACGGCCGGGATAAAATCCCGGCGGGCCAAACGGCCCGCGCTCTCGAGGGCGTAGCGGA